>JAUIJR010000255.1 GCA_030431075.1 Polyangia bacterium
TCGCCGAGCGCCAGTAAAAGGGCAGCAAGAAAAAGAGCATGCCCTGGTACATGTTCTTGAGCACGTAGGTCATGACGTAGAAGCGAAGCTTCTCGCCCGTGCCCTCGACGGCCTTGCGCTCTTTGCCGCTTTTGTAGATGCGGAAAAAGAAGATCAAGACCACCCACACGACGCCCAGCGACAAGGTCAGCCAGCGCGCGTGCGTAAAACCCTTCGACGCGAAGAAGATGACGCCCAGACCCAGCGCGAGCGCGTACAGGGAGTGCATCCACCACAACAAGCGCCCGTAGCGAGCGAAGAATCCACGCAGACCGCGGGCTGGTGGGGCGGCGTCGTCCACGGCCGGAGGGTAGCAGCGCTAGCGGCCCACGCGACCACCGGGCCGAGGCGCTGCCGGTTCGCGTGGCGCGCGGGTATCATCGGGCGCGATGGCGAAGCGCCGCAGACCCTTTTACTCGGACGAACACGAGGCCCTGCGCGAGACCGTGCGCCAATTCGCCGAGCGCGAGCTGGCCCCGAACGCACAAGCGTGGGACGACGCGGGCGAGTTCCCGCGTGAGCTCTACGCGCGGGCGGGGGAGCTCGGCTTGTTGGGGCTCGGCTTTCCCGAGGCGCACGGCGGGATCGAAGGCGACCCGCTCGGCGCCTTGGTGCTGGCCGAGGAGATCGCCCGCGGCGCCTCGGGTGGCCTGGCCGCGGGCTTGATGTCGCACGGGATCGGTGCGCCACCGATCGCCAACTTCGGCAGCGAAGAGCTCAAGGCGCGCGTGCTCCCGGGCATCTTGGCCGGCGAGAAGATCTGCGCGCTGGCGATCAGCGAGCCCTCGGGCGGATCGGACGTGGCCAACTTGCAAACGGTGGCCCGCCGCGAGGGCGACGACTACATCATCAACGGCCAAAAGACCTTCATCACCTCGGGGATGCGCGCCGACTGGATCACGACGGCGGTGCGCACGGGCGACACGGGGATGGGCGGCGTCTCCCTGATCTTGGTGCCGGGCGACGCCGCCGGACTCGAGCGCACGTCGCTGCCCAAGATGGGCTGGTGGGCCTCGGACACGGCGACCCTCTACTTCGACGAGTGTCGGGTGCCCGCGGCGAACCTGCTCGGCTCGGAGAACGCGGGCTTTTTGGTCATCATGCACAACTTCAACAACGAGCGGATGCACATCGCCGGGCTGGCGCTGGGCTTTTCGCGCTTGTGTCTCGAAGAGGCCCTCGACTGGGCGAAGCAGCGCAAGACCTTCGGCAAGCCCTTGGTGCATCACCAGGTGCTGCGCCACAAGTTGGTCGACATGATGCAGCGCATCGTGGCGCTCGAGTCGACCCTCGACACCCTGGCCTGGCGGCTCGGCAAGGGCGAAGTCCCGGTGGCCGAAGTCTGCATGGCCAAGAACCAGGCCACGCAGTGTTTCGAGTTTTGCGCCAAAGAAGCCGTCCAGATCCTCGGCGGCGCCGGCTACATCCGCGGCACCGTCTCCGAGCGCCTCTACCGAGAAACCAAGGTCCTGAGCATCGGCGGCGGCGCCGAGGAGATCATGAAAGAGCTCGCGGCGCGGCAGATGGGATGGCTGCGCTGATGCGCGGGGGCGTTTGCCCCTCATCTCGCGGCCCGCTGGATCGCTCGGGCCGGAGTCGGCAGATGCCTTCGACATCTCCCCCGACGGACAGGTCGTCTACTTCCGAACGATCCGCTCGGACCTCGTCGCAGGGGACGACAATGGAATCGACGACGTCTTCGCTTGGCGGGCATCGGACGACTCGATCGAACGCATCACGGTCGATGGCGCGGGCGAGGATTTCAGCGTGCCGGCCGTCGCGGGCTGGGCTTCCTCGGATGGTTCGCGCTTCGTGTGGCTGGCGCGCGACTACCGGCCTTCGAGTCTCGGTGCTGCGTCGGTGTGGGCGCGGGATCTCGAGACGCAGACAACGTGGCGCGTCGACAGTTCCGCGCTCGATACCGGTGGCATGTACGTCGGTGGCGTGAGCGCCGACGGTCGCTGGCTCGCCGTCTACAGCGACGACCCGCAGTTCTTCGACGCGGAAGCCGGCGTTCCCGACGGCCCCGTCGCCTACGCACTCGGCCTCCCTTGAGCCCTCTGCGTCTGTTCGACTGGTATCGAAGGACACGAGCAGCGGGAGAGCCAAACGCGCGCTTCGCCCCGTGCGAACACGCGCTGCGGGGCCGCTTTCTTTTGTGTACCTTCGGACCATGGCCAAGCCTCGAATTCTGGCTTTCCCTGCATTCCTCGCGCTGAGCTTTGCGGCCGCGGCTTGCTCCGACGACGCGGTCGCCCTCGAGACGGACACCGGCGAGGAGGTCGGCAGCGAGGTCGGCACCAGCAGCACGAGCTCGAGCGCGGCGAGCAGCAGCGGCGAGGAGAGCGGGGAGACGGGGACCACCGGGCACCCCGACCCGGAGGGCCTCGAGCCGATTCGCGGGCTTCAGATCGCCGGCGTCACGGCCAACCAGGGCACGGCCGTCGCCATCGCCAACGGCACCAACTGGAACGGGGGCAACGACCGCAGCGCGCCCTTGGTCGGGCAGCGCACCACCTTGATCCGTGGCTGGTGGACGCTCGACGCCGACTGGGTTCCCCGCGAGGTCCATTGCCGCCTCGAGCTCTTTTTGGACAACGGCGAGTCCCGCGACTACTGGGCCGTCGTCGACAACGTCTCGGGGGATACGCAGCCTTCGAACTTGAACAGCAGCTGCAACTTCTTGCTCGACGGCGAGGACGCGGAGACGGGAGCCGAGACCACCTTTCAGCTCTCGGTCTGGGAGCCGGTCGGCAATGGGGCGGGGCTCACCGCGCACCCCGTCCAGACCCCGGCCACCGGTCCCGAGCTCGTCGGCTTCGAGGCATCGAAGATGGAGATGGACATCTTGTTCGTCCCCATCGAGTACCAAGGCGAGGTTCCGCCGATCGAGGAGAACCTCGACGTCATGTACAACGCGCTGTACCAGCAAGACCCGCTGCAAAAGCTCTTTGTCGACGTGCGCGAAGAGCCGGTTCCGCTTCAGAATCCGACCCTCAACGCCATCAACGCGACCTTGGATCAGCTGCGCGTCATCGACGAGGCGCCGTGGAACCGCTACTACTTCGGCTTTGTGCGCACGGGCCAGCAAGGGGGCACCGTCGGCCTGGCCGGACTCGGAGGCATCGTGGCCTCGGGCATCTGGCGCAACTCCGTGCAGGGCAACGCCGAGACCATGGTGCACGAGGTCGGGCACAACCTCGGCATGAACCACGTCGAGTGCCCGGTGGGCTTCGGCATGCCGCCCTACGCCGCCTACCCCTATGCCAACGGCCTGATCGGTGTGCCGGGCTACGGCATCTTGGACGGCGAGCTGTACAACCCCGGCTCGTACTACAACTACATGACCTACTGCGGCCCGACTTGGGTCTCGGACTGGAACTTCAACACCGCGTGGCCGCGCATCTACAGCGCGACCAATGATCCGCCGCCCATCCCCGAGTTCCCGCCGCCGCTGCCCCCCGACGAGCCCATGCCCGACTGGCTGCCGACGGGGAGCATCCCTGTGCTGCGCGGCGTCTTGGGTGGCGATGGCTACGAGGAGTGGTGGACGACCGTTGACGTCGTCGATCCCGAGCTCTTGTCGGGGACGCAGAAGTTCCGTTTCGAGCAAGAAGGCTTGCTCGTGGCCGAGATGCTCGGCGAGGTCCGCGTGATGCCCGACGGGCAGAGCTTGTGGGTCAGTGTGCCCTTGGTGCGGGAGGTCGACTTGGACCTCGCCACCATCACGCGCAGCAGCGCCGGGCAGGACTTCGAGGTCTACTTGGCCCCCGAAAAGCAGCTGCACCACCTGGTCTTCGAGCGTCTCGGCATCAACTCGCGCGCGCCCTGACGCGGCCGCGCCGAGGGGGCCGAGGAGCGATTGCGTGCCCTCGGGGCCCGCGAGAACTCCGCATATCGGCTGACCCTGGCCAAGCTTCGCAAAAGGCCGTAGCGTCCGCGCCATGGCTTACGAGCCCCGAGCCATCGAGCAGCGCTGGCAGACCTACTGGAAAGAGAAGGCCTGCTTCAAAGCCGAGATCGACCACGAGCGCCCCAAGTTCTACGCGCTCGACATGTTCCCCTATCCCTCGGGGGATGGGCTTCATGTCGGGCACCCGGAGGGCTACACGGCCACGGACATCGTCGCTCGCTACAAGCGCATGCGCGGCTTCAATGTCCTGCACCCGATGGGCTGGGACGCCTTTGGTCTGCCGGCCGAGCAGTACGCGATCAAGACGGGCACGCACCCGGCGACGCGCACGGCCGAGTGTGTCGAGAACTTCACCCGCCAGCTCGAGAGCCTGGGCTTTTCCTACGACTGGTCGCGCGAGATCAACACCACCGACCCCAAGTACTACCGCTGGACGCAGTGGATCTTTTTGCAGCTGTGGGGGAGCTTTTTCGACGAGGCGACCCAAAAGGCCCGCCCGATCACCGAGCTGCCGATCCCGGCCGAGGTCGAGGCCCGAGGTGAGGACGCCATCGCCGACTACCGCGATGAGCGACGCTTGGCCTACCTCTCGAACGCCCCCGTGAATTGGTGCGTCGAAGAGAAGGTCGTGCTGGCCAACGAAGAGGTGGCCGAGTACGTCGACAAGGGCTTGACCGTGGTGCGCAAGCCCCTGCAGCAGTGGATGTTGCGGATCACCACCTACGCGCAGCGCCTGCTGGACGACCTCGATGGGGTGGATTGGCCGAACTCGGTCATCACCATGCAGCGCGAGTGGATCGGCCGCAGCGAAGGCGCCGAAGTCGACTTCCACCTGCAAGGGGATCCGCAAAGCAAGCTGCGCGTGTTCACCACGCGCCCCGACACGCTCTTTGGCGCGACCTACATGGTGCTCGCGCCCGAGCACCCCTACGTCGAGCAGATCACCACCGACGCGCAGCGCGAGGCCGTCGAGGCCTATGTCAAAAAGGCCGCGACCAAGTCCGAGCGCGATCGCCAGATCGAAGGCGCCAAGGGCGAGAAGACGGGCGTGTTCACGGGAGCTTTCGCCATCAACCCCGTCAACCAAAAGGCCATCCCCATCTGGGTCGCCGACTACGTCCTGATGGGCTACGGCACCGGCGCCATCATGAGCGTGCCAGCGCACGACGAGCGCGACCATGCCTTCGCCAAGGCCTTTGGACTCGAGATCGTCGAGGTCGTGGCCGGGGGCGAGGACGTGCAAAGCGAAGCCTTCAGCGGCCATGGCAAGGCCGTGAACTCGGGCTTCCTCGACGGCAAGGACACTCCCGAGGCCAAAGCGGCGATGATCGCCTGGCTCGAGCGAGAGGGCTTGGGCGAGGGACGCGTCACCTTCAAGCTGCGCGACTGGCTCTTTAGCCGGCAGCGCTACTGGGGCGAGCCCTTTCCCTTGGTACACGGCGACGACGGGCGCGTGCATCCGGTCCCCGAGTCGGAGCTGCCGGTCGAGCTCCCCGCGGTCGAGGACTTCGGCCCCTCGGACGAGGGCGACGCGCCGCTGACTCGCGCCGAAGACTGGCGCAAGACGCCGATGGGACTGCGCGAGACCAACACCATGCCGCAGTGGGCCGGTAGCTGCTGGTACTACCTGCGCTTCGCCGACCCCGGAAACTCGGACGCGCCGTGGTCCAAAGAGGCCGAGTCCTACTGGTTGCCGGTCGACTTGTACGTCGGTGGAGCCGAGCACGCCGTGCTGCACCTGCTTTACGCTCGCTTTTGGCACAAGGTGCTCTACGACCTGGGCCATGTCTCGACGCTCGAGCCCTTTCAAAAGCTGGTGAACCAGGGAATGGTCCTGGGCGCGACCTACTACCCCCTCGATCGTCGCAAGGACGAAGAGGGCAAGCCGGTGCTCTTTCGACCCGAGGAGGTCGAGCCTCTCGAAGAGGGCTCCGAGACCTTCAAGGTCAAGGCGACCGGCGAGCAGGTCCAAGTGCAGTGGGACAAGATGTCGAAGTCCCGCGGCAACGTGGTGAACCCCGACGAGGTCATCTCGGCCTACGGCGCGGACACGATGCGCTTGTACGAGATGTTCATGGGGCCCCTCGAAGCCAGCGCGCCTTGGCAACCCGAGGGCGTGATCGGCTGCTTCCGCTTTTTGGCGCGGGCGCATCGACTCTTTTTCGACGACGAGGGCAAGGTCCGCGAGTTCGAGAAGGGCGAGGGCAACGACACGCAGCGACGCTTGTTGCACCGCACCATCGACGAGGTCACCGACCGCATCGAGCGGATGGCCTTCAACACGGCGATCAGCTCGCTGATGGTCTTTGCCCGCGATGTCGAAAAGGGCGGCGCGCGCCTGGGCGTCGATGCGGCCGCGCAGTTCGCCTTGCTGCTCGCACCGTTCGCCCCACACCTGGCCGAAGAGATGTGGGCGGCATTGGGCAAGCGAGACAGTCTGACCTACGAGCCCTGGCCGGCCGCCGACCCCGCGCTACTCGTCGACGAGAGCTGGACCTTGGTGCTGCAGGTCAACGGCAAGAAGAAGGCCGAGCTCTCGATCCCGAGCAGCGCCGACCCGAAAGGCGCCAAGGCGCACGTCGAGGAGCTCGCGCGCGCGCACGAGGCCGTGCAGCGCGCCCTCGAGCAAAAGGGCGCGAGCGAGCCCAAGCGCGTGATCTACGTGCCAGGGCGCCTCGTCAACGTGGTCGTCTAAAGCGCCCCGCGGCCGGAGTCGAAGCCAGAGCCGCAGCCTCAGGGCTGCGTGTTCTGGCTGATCAGATCGCTCATTGCCGTGTTCCAGTAGTGGCTGCTCGCCCACGCGGGGAAGCAGTAGCTCATGTAGTCGTAGTTGGTGGCGGGGTTGCGGTAGAGGCCATCGATGACTCCCCAGCCGCCGCCCGGCAAGTTGCCGTCGGGGTGCTCAGGATAGGTGTCGTCGACCGGCATGATCGGAAAGTTGGTACAGCTGATGTGCTGCATGCCGTGCGTGTGTCCGACCTCGTGGGCGACGATCGCCGCGAAGTCCACCGCGGAGGGATCATAGCGAATGGCGACGAAGTTGTCCGTCGCCGAGGCGACGCCGAACACCGTCTGTGAGGGCGGAACCTGGAGCACGCCCACGTAGTACTCGTTGGGTTGGGGGAAACCCGCGCTGTAGAGGCTCGACATCTGCGGAAAGAGGGGAACGAGGTCCGTGGACACGGAACCCGTGAAGTCTTCGGTGGGGCGCACCTCGTAGGTGACCTCCGTGGTCGGCGTGAGCTGGGTGATCTGGTCCGCCACCGCGTCCATCCACGTGGCGTTGAGATCCGGAGTGAGGCTCTCGTTGACGTAGTTGAAGGGCACGAAGACCAGACGGATGTCGGTGTTCATCGCCTCGAAGCCCATGACGCCGGTGCCGCTGCTGGGGTTCACGTTGACGCCGGCGCTTTGCGTCGACTGTACGTCGTAGTCCATCAGGCGGACTTGGTAGTCGGCCCCCGGGTCGCAGTCGCCCATGTCGCAGTCGAGTTCGAAGGAAAATCCGGAACTCAGGTCGCCGGCGATCGAGCTGCCCGCGATATATCGCTCGGAGTCGTAGGTCACCGTCGTCAAGTCCTGACGGGTGATGTCGAGCTCGGCGACCATCATGCGCGGGTTGAAGTCGCCGTGCACCGTGTGGTGCACGCGAACCAGCGTGGGCCGGTCGGCGATCAGCCGTGCCTCGCGGTTGGACGCGTTGTTCCACTGGCCACCGACACCCAAAGTGATGGCCACGCCCTGGTTGATCTCGACCTGCGCGATGTCGATCCCGACGGCGGGAACTCGCGTAGCGCCATCGCCATCGCCGTCGCCGTCGCCATCACCGTCACCGTCGCCATCACCGTCACCGTCACCGTCGCCGTCGCCATCGCCGTCGCCATCGCCATCGCCATCGCCATCGCCATCTCCGTCCCCATCGCCATCGCCATCTCCATCTCCGTC
>JAUIJR010000256.1 GCA_030431075.1 Polyangia bacterium
CCCCGCGAGCTGCTCGGGCGTGGCCTGGGACCAGGCGGCGGCCGACGCCTATTTGGGCGCGTCGAGTCGGCTGGAGTTGGCCGGGGCGACGATTCAGCGGCGCACGCGGACCTGCACTTCGGCCAGCGACTGCGAGGACTGGGGGCCGGCCAGCGACTGGGAGATTCGCTACCTGACCTACTCGGGGGGCGTGACGACCCGCTGGATGAACCTACTGGCCACCATGAACTTGGTGCTCTTCGACGACGCGGGGACCACCAAATTCTCGATCCAGCACACGACCTTTGGCGCGGGCGGCTACGACGACGATGAGGGCATGGTCTACGGCTTCCCGCCGGCGGTGATCGCCTACCCACATATCCGGGCCTACAACGTCAGCCCCGCGTATCCCTCGGACTACGAGGACCTCGACTATCAAGTCAAAGACGGGACCTTGACCATCGGCGAGGACTGCGTGCGGTGGGTGGCCGACCCCTACGGGACCGGCCAGCCCTACACGAGCCAGTACGCCTTGCTCTTTCGTTGGTAGGGCGAGGCCTAGGCCGCGCTCACCTTGCGTTTGGCCGCCGGGTTGCTCGCCCGTCGGGCCACTTCGGCTTCGGCCAGCTTCACGTAGGCCTGCATGGCCCACATCGTGAAGTAGGACTTGTACAGCGGGTAGTCGAGCAGGGCCGTCCGAAAGAAGACTCCGGCCGGGTCCTGCTTGGGCCAGCTGCCGTCTGCGTGCTGGTGGCGGGCCAGGTACTCGGCCGCCGCCCGCATGGCGTCGCGGCGTTGCGAGCCGGCGTCGATCAGCGCCAACAAGCCCCATGCGGTGTGGACCACCTGGCCCTCCGCGTGGGCGACCACCGGGTCACCCAGGCAGCTCTCGGGCGCCTCGCCCCAGGCTCCATCGGCGCGTTGATGCCGTAGCAAGAAGGCGACGGCCGCCCGCATCGCCGGATCGTGGGCCGGGGCCCCCGCCGCGCGCAGGCCACGGATCCCGAACCAGGTGCCGTAGACGTCGCCCACGCCCCAGTTGCCGGGCCAGGCGCCGTCGGGGCGCTGGGCTTTGCGCAAGAAGGCCTCCCCGCGGGCCAAGGCGCGCTCGACTCGAGCGACGAGCTCGCTTTGGGGATCCATCGCGCGCAGGCGGGGCAGGGCCTCGCCGAGGGCGGCCAGGCTCGAGCCCGTGCACTCGGGGAAGGAGGTCTCGGTCGTCGACTCTCCAAAGATCTCGGAGGGGTTGATCCAGTCGAGGTTCGCGCGGGTGCGCTTGGCTTCGAAGGAGCCAAAGCCGCCGTCGTGGTTTTGACAGCGCACGATGAAGTCGGCGGCCAGGCGCACGCGGCTGTCCGAGACCGGGGTCCCCGACGCGAGCAGCCCGAGCAGCGCCTCGGCCGTGCAGTCGCTGACGGGCCAGTTGTGCCAGGCGTGGCCAAAGCAAAAGCCGCCGCGAGTGTCGTCTTTGTCATGCCTTTCTCGGTCGGGCAGCGAACTCAGGATTTGTTGTGATTCCAGGTATTTGTGCGCCAAAGCTCGAGCTTTGGGCGAGCCTTGGGCGACGGTGAGGGCCTGCAAGGCGAAGCTCGTGTCCCAGGTCGCGGAGCGAGCGCCGGCGACGCGAAAGCCCGTCTCCTCGTCCTCCCAGCACCAGCGTGAGACGCCCTCGAGGGCGCGCTCGACATCGGGGTCGTCGGGGTCGGCGGCGTGCAGGGCGAGCACGTTGAGCATGCCCGAGACCGGCGAGATGCCGGCGCCCGAGGTGCAGTCGAGCTCGTAGCGGATGTGCTCGCGCAGCTTCTCGAGGGCGAGGGCGCGTGAGCCGGCCGGCACCAGGCGGTTCACCAGATCCGAAATTTTGTTCAGGGTCTGCATGCCCAAGGTCGGGAAGGCGAAGACCTCGTCGCCCCGGATCTGGTCGCGGGCCTTGGACCAGTCGATGCGCGCAAAGGGCTCGACGTAGAGCTCTTCGCGCAGGGCCTCGACCAGCGGGCTCGCGGGCGCCTGAAAACCACGCCCGTAGAGGCTGGCCATGGCCAGGTAGATGATGCGGGTGTGGCAGTACCAGCGCGAGGGGTGGATGGGCAGCGCCTTGGGGAGCAGCCAGGTCTCCGGCAAGACGGCGTGCACGCCCTCCCATCGGTACAGGCCGGCGATGGCGAGCCACAGTTTTCCCCAGGTCGGGATATGCACGGCGCCGCCCTCGTCGCGGATGAAGGCGCCGGCACGCGCGATCAGGGGGTCGTCGGCGCTCAGGCCCAGCATGCGGGCGGCCGCGTAGACCAAGCTGGTCACGAACAGGTAGGGACCGGCGACCTCGTGCAGGCCCCAGGTGCCGTCCTCGCGCATGGTGCTGCGAAACTGGGCCAGGATGCGGGCCCGTCGCTCGGCCGGGATTTCTCGCCCCAAGGCGAAGTGCGTGATCACGTACTGGGCGGGCAACATGGCGCACCAGACCACCTCGGCCTCCCAGTGCCCGTCGGCGTTTTGTTCGCGCAGCAGGGACTCGACGCCGAGATTGGCGCGCTGACGCAGTTCATCGAGCTCCAGGCGCCTTTGAGGGAGCCGGGGGAGGGCGCTGGCCCCGGCGTCGGGGCTGCCTCGCAACATGCGAGGGGCGGCCGGCGCTCCCCGTCCCAGCGAGCGGGCGAACCAGGGCATGCGGCGCAGCAGGTAGCCGCCGCCCCGGCGCAGCACGGTGGCCCGGGTTCCGGGCCGCGAGCGCAGGCTGCTGCCGGCGACGCCGTCGAAGACCACGCGCATGAAGCTGCCCATGAAGGCCGTGACCCGCTCGTCTTGGGCGGCGAGGTAGCGCATGGTTCGGCGCCGTTCGGCCCCGTGGCGCCTCCACACGCGCATCAGCGAGGCCCGCATCTGGGCGCCGTCGGGGCCCGGGCTGCTGAACATGTCGTAGAGGGCGACGGCCAACATGCCCGACATCCGCGAGGCGCGGGCGCGTCGACGCGCGTAGCGGTCGATCGAGGGCGTCTCGGCCAAGGCCAGCGCGTCGAGCATGCCGTTGGTCATCCCCACGGCGGTCAACGGGTGGTAGTAGCCGACGGCGTCGCCGACCAAGGCCAGCTGGGCGGCACCGTCTTTGCGCTCGCGGCCGTAGCCTTGGCGCACGCGGACCTTGTTGGCCACCCACTGCAGCGCTCCTTCGTCCAAGGCGCGCTCGAAGGCGGGGCGCAGCTCGACCGGGATGGCCGGGGCGTAGGCCTCGCGCAGGGCGCGGCGCATGTCGTCTTTGGTGGCGTCGAAGTCCGCGGGCACGTCGATGCACACGCGGATGGCCTTGGGGCCGACGCGGTAGATCATCATCGGGCCCGGGCCTCCGAGCACCACATGGCCAAACTCTTCACGAGGGAGGCGGGCATCGAGCAAGGTGACGCCGCACATCCGTGAGAGGGTCTCGCGCTCGGGCTTTTCTTCGAGCTCGAGGGCCTTGAGGGCGAGCGAGTTCTTGCCGTCGGCGCCGACGATGCGATCGAAGCTGAATCGCTCGCTGCGGCCTTCGGGGGACTCGATGCGGGCCGAGGCGGGTCCGAGCTCGGCGACCTTGGTGCCGGACCGGTAGTCGACGCCGGGCTCGGCTTGGGCGGCGTCGCGCAGGGACTCGACGAGCTCGTGGTGGTGCCACGAAAAGCCCAAGCTGCCGTCGACGTAGGGCAGGACCACCGGCTCGCTGCCGTCTTCGGGGTGCACGACGAAGCCGCGCCCGGCGATGGCGCCCTCGAGCTGGATGCCCAAGCTGCGCAGCACATCGGCGCCCGCGGGGTGCAGCCACTCACCGGCCAGGCGACGCGCGGCCGCTTTGGGGTTGGCCTCGCACAAGATGACCCGCGCGCCGGCGCGGGCGTGGGCGATGGCGGCGACGCAGCCGGCGGGACCGGCTCCGATGACCAGCACGCGCAAAGGACGGGCCCGGCTCATGCTCGCCCTCCCTTGCCGCTTTGGGTGCGACTTTGGTGCGCCAGGTAGGCTTTGGCGCCGTCACGGCTGATCTGCTTCGTCGCGTGCATGTACTCGACGGCCGCGGAGACTTCCTCGCTGGGCACACCGGCGGCCACGGCCAAGTTGCGCGCATGCAAGGACATGTGCCCGGCCTGGATGCCTTCGGTGGCCAGGGCGCGAATGGCTGCGAAGTTCTGGGCCAAGCCCACCGCGACCATCAGCTCGGCGAGCTCGCGGGCCGTCGGCTGCCCCAGCAGCTCGAGGGTGTAGCGGTAGCTCGGGTGCGTCTGCAGGGCGCCCCCTTTGGTGCCCAGGGCCAAGGGGAGCTCGAGCTCCCCCCAAAACACGTCGCCGTCGCGCCCGTAGCGGGTCATCGAACGGTAGTGGCCCTCGCGGGCGGCCCAGGCGTGAGCGCCCGCCTCGATGGCGCGCCAGTCTTGGCCGGTGGCCAAGGCGACGGCGTCGATGCCGTTCAAGATGCCCTTGTTGTGGGTGGCCGCGCGGTAGGGGTCGCGCTCGGCGAAGGTGTAGGCCTCGAGCAGCTGGCGGGCCACGTCGGCGCCGGCGAAGCCCTTCCAGGCCAGCGCCTCGATCGGGAGCTCGAAGCGGGCCTTGGCGCGCCGCTCGGTCGAGAGGTTGCTGAGGATCCGCAGACCCGCACGCGCCTGGGCCAGCTCAGCCAGCAAGGGCGCGACGCCCTCGGCCACGGTGTTCACGACGTTGGCGCCCATGGCCTCGCACACGTCGACGCGCAGGTGCACGACCAGCATCGGCGGATCTTCGTGACCCGGGCGCGAGGGGAGCTCGCGGACCTCGAGATCGATGACGCCCCCGCCGCGCTTTTGCATGTTGGGGCAAAGCGCGTTGCCAGCCGCCAAGATGCGGCTGCGGGCGCTCTTGAGGGCCTGCCGGGCCGCCCTTGCATCCTCGACTTCGACCAGCTGCACCTGGGCGATCATGACGTTCGAGGTGCTGGTGGTGACGAAGCCGCCATGCGTGGCGATGAGCTTGGCCGCCCCCGAGACGGCCGCGATGATCGAGGGCTCTTCGACCGCCATCGGGGCCACGTACTCGCGGCCGTTGATCCGGAGGTTCAAGCCCAGGCCCAGCGGCAAGCTGATGGTCCCGACGCAGTTCTCGATCATCACGTCGGCGACCTCTTGCGGCAGGTCGGCTTGGCGAACCTCGGGCGCGTTGGCACCGGGAAAATGGTCACGCAGATGAGCGCGCCGCTCGTCGAGGGTCTTCTTGTGAAAACCGGACCAGCTGGCGGGCGGGCTCGTTTCCAGCGCGGCCGGCGTCGAAGTTTGGGGGACGGGTGCGTTCGGCATGTCGACTCTCAAGCGAAGCGGTGCAGGGGTTGGCGGCGCAGCGTGTCGAGGTCGGCGCTGCCGGTGCAGAACATGGCGATCCGCAGCTCGCGGATCAGAGATTCGATGGCGCCCACGACCCCCTCGACGCCCTCGCGGGTGGCTTCGAGCAAGGGACGGGACATGGCGAAGGCGTCCGCGCCGAGGGCCAGGCACTTGGCCCCGTCGAGGCCCGTGCGCAGGCCGCCCGAGGCCACCAAGCTCAGCTGCGGAGCGGCCTCGCGACAGGCGCGCAAGCTGGCGACGGTGGGGACCCCGAAGCTGCGAAAGACCTCACCGGCACGTCGATTGCCGGCGCCGCCGCGAAAGCCCTCGACGGCCGCCCAGGAGGTCCCGCCGACGCCTGCGACTTCGATGCCCGCCGCGCCCAAGCCGGCGATCTTGCTCGCCGCCCGAGCCCCGATCCCGGCGCCGACCTCTTTGATCAGCACCGGCACGGGCAAGCTGGGGATGAGCTCGGCCAGCTTGTCGCGCAAGCCGGCGAAGCGCGTATCCCCCTCGGGCTGGATGGCCTCTTGCAGGGGGTTGAGGTGGAAGGCCAAGACGTCGAGCTCGCTTTGCTCGATCAGGCGCAAGACCTGGTCGCGGCCCACGCCGTAGTTGAGCTGGACGGCACCGAGGTTGCCGATCCGAAGGGGAGGGCGCACGGGGGTCTTGAAGGTGGAGACCGTCTCCGGTCGTTCGAGCATCACGCGCTGCGAACCCAGTGCCATCCCCACACCGCAGTGGGCGGCGGCCTCGGCCAAAATCGCGTTGATCTCTCCGGCGCGATCGGTGCCGCCGGTCATCGCCCCGATGACGAAGGGCGCCCTCAGGGCGTGGCCAAAGAGCTCCGTGCGCGTGTCGACGGACTCCAGGTCGATCTCGGGCAGCGCGTCGTGTTCGAAGTGCAGCGCGGCGAGGCCCGTGCTCACCTGCTTGGACTCGACATCGCCGTCCAAGCACAAGTCGAGGTGGTGATCCTTGCGCTGGCCGATGTCCCCCGGCTCGAGCACTTGAAGTTGCGCTCCGGGACGGCTCATTGAACGCGCTCCACGACGTAGTCGGCGATGGCCCGCAAGGCGGTGGCCCGGGCGCCAAAGATCTCGAGGTCCCGCTTGGCCTGCTCGACCAGGGCCCGTGCCCGCTCGCGCGAGGCCTCGAGACCCATCAGACGGGGGAAGGTGGTCTTGTTGTTGTCGGCGTCGGCGCCCGTGGTCTTGCCCATGGTCGCGTCGTCGCTGACCACGTCGAGGACGTCGTCCGCGATCTGAAAGGCCAAGCCGATCCGCTCCCCGTAGCGCCGCAAGGCCGAACGCTCCTCTTCGCTGGCTTCCCACAAGATGGCGGGGCCTTCGACCGAGTAGCGCAGCAACGCGCCGGTCTTGTGGGCGTGCAGTCGCGCGAGCTCGCCGAGGTCGAGCGAGCGGGTCTCGCCTTCCATGTCGAGCATCTGCCCGAGGACCATGCCGCGGCTGCCCGCCGCTTCGGCCATGGCCTGCGTGCACGCGAGCAAAGCCGCGGGCGAGAAGCCGCGGCTTTTTTCGAGGACCAAGGTGAATGCGTCGGTGAGTAGGGCGTCACCGGCCAAGATGGCTGTCGCCTCGTCGAACTTCACGTGCGAGGTCGCCAGGCCGCGGCGCAAAGGCGCGTCGTCCATGGCCGGCAGGTCGTCGTGGATCAGCGAGTAGCTGTGGATGTACTCCAGCGCGCACGCAGCCGGGAGGGCGGCCTCGCTGTCGCGTCCCAGGGCTTCGCTCGCGGCCAAAAAGAGCACGGGGCGCAAGCGCTTGCCGCCGGCCAAAAGCGAGTAGCGCAGCGCCTCGTTGAGTCCTGCGTCGTGGGCCGCGGGCGCGGGCGCGTAGCGGTCCAAGGCGGCTTCGATGCGCCCTTTTTGACGTTCGAGGTAGGCGTCGAGGCCACCGCTGCCGAGGCCAGTGCGCTCGCCATCGCCTGCGGGGTTGCCGGGGCCGGCCAACTCGAGACGCGGACGTCCCGAGCGGCGCGCGTCGGCGATGAGGGCTTCGAGTTCGCTGTCCTCGCTCGAGGCCGAACGTCCCCGCTCGAGGCACTCGAACACGAACTCGCGGCTGACCTTGGGCGTGAAGCCGGCGCGCAGAACCTCGCGGCCGCCCTCTTCGATCAGCGCCAAGGTGCGAAGCGCGAGCACGAGGGGGACGAGCAAGAACAAGCGCACACCGGGCGCCGATTCCGGCCAAGCCCGCGTGTACTCGATGGCGTGCTCGAGCTGCTGACGCGCGAGCTCGATCACCGGATCTAGGACGCGCAAGGCGGCCATCCGGGCCTCGGGCTCGAGCAGGGCGCGCGCATTGAGCCCCTCGGCGAGCATCAGATCCTGCGGCAGGTAGCAGACCTCACGGGTGGCATCTTCGGCTACGTCCTTGAGGATGTTGACCAGCTGCAAGCCGGTGCCAAAAGCCACACAGCGCCGCTGCACGAGCGCGACCGCATCGGGGTCGAGCGGGTGGTGGCGCAAGAAGAGGGCCGTCAGCAGCTCACCGACGGTCCCGGCGACGTAGTAGCAGTACTGCTCGAGGTCGTCGCCGCTGGCGATCTGCAAGCGGCCCGCCTCGCGCCAACGGCGGGT
>JAUIJR010000257.1 GCA_030431075.1 Polyangia bacterium
CGGTGCTGCGCGCCTTGATGCAGGCGCTGCCGCATGAGGACTTCGTCTACCTCGGGGACACGGCGCGCTTGCCCTACGGCACGCGCAGCGCGAACACGGTGCGGGCCTACGCGCGCCAAGCCGCGCGCCTGCTGACGGAGCGCGGGATCAAGCTGCTCGTCGTCGCGTGCAACACGGCCTCGGCCGTGGCGCTCGAGGACTTGACCGAGGCCTTTGCGCCGCTGCCCGTGCTCGGCGTGGTCGAGCCCGGAGCGGCCGCGGCCGCCGCCTCGAGCGAGCGCGGGCACATCTTGGTGACCGGGACCGAGGGGACCATCTCGGGCGGGGCCTACCCGCGCGCCATCGAGGCGCATCGGCCGGGCATGCGCATCGAGGGGCAAGCTTGCCCCATGTTCGTGGCCCTGGCCGAAGAGGGCTGGGGCGAGGGGGCGATCGCCGAGGCCGTCGCCCGGCGCTACCTCGCGCCCTGGCTCGGGCCCGCGGGCCCCGACGTGCTGGTGCTCGGCTGCACCCATTTTCCGGCTCTACACGCGGCCATCCGGGCCGTCGTCGGCCCCGAGATCCGGCTGGTCGACTCGGCCCAGCCCACCGCGCAGGCGGTGAAAGCCCAGCTCGAGGCCCGGGGCCTGCAGCGGCCCGGCAGCGCGCCCGGTGCCTTCTCCTTGATGGCCACCGACGCACCCGAGCGCTTCGCCCGGGTCGCCCCTCACTTCCTCGGCCGGCCGATCGGCCCGGATGCCGTGGAAGTCGTCGACCTGTGAGCCCTTGTGGTACCGTCGGCCCCGCAGCGCGTCTCTCGCGCTGCGACCCGCTCGTCTTCGAGCCCATTTCCCGGCCCGTCCGTTGAGCCCGCCCCATCGACCCGTGCGACGCGCAATCTTCACGTTGACCCTCGCTGTGGCCACCGCCACCGCTCCGCTCCCGGTGTTCGCGGGGCCCGGTGCCGCCGACCCCCAAGCCGAGGCCAAGCGCCTCTACGAAGAGGGGCGTACTGCCTACCGACTCGGTAACTTCGCCGACGCCGTGGAGAAATTCGAGGCCGCCTATGCGGCATCGGGCTTGCCGACGATTCTCTTCAACGTCGGCTTGGCCTACGAGCGCCTCTACACGACCTCGGCCGACGTCGCCCACCTGCGCAAGGCCGTCGCCGTGCTCGAGAACTTCTTGCTCGAGGTCCAAAAAGATCCCTCGCTCGGTGATCCCACCGAGGTCGAGAACCAGATCAAGACGATCAAGCAGAAGATCGAGGATCACGACAACAAAGAGGCCGCACGCGCGGCTGCGGCCGAAGAAGAGCGCCGCAAAGCGGCCGAAGACGCCCGCAAACAAAACGAAGGCGGCGACGGTGACGGTGACGTCGATGCGCCGACCGGGCCCGTGGGCCCCGACCCCGGCGCGGGCGATCGTCGCCTCGGCGCGATCTTGATGGGCGTCGGTGGTGGTGTCGGTGTCGCCGGTGCGGCCGGGGCGATCGCCTTCGGCATCCAGGGACAGAATTTCGAGGACGATCTCGTCCAGAGCTACGCCAATTCCGATGCGGCTGGCTGCGTCGATCCGAGCGACTCCACCGACTGCGCGAACTTGGCCGACCAACAAGAGAAGCTGCGCAACAACGGCAGCACCGCGAACACGCTGACCTTGGCCTTCGGCATCGGTGGCGGCATCGCAGGTATCGCCTTGATCGGCGCCGGTGCGGGCATCTTCATGCGGGGCAAGAACCGCACGAGCAAGTGGAAGAACGGCAACGACCTGTCGATCGCGCCCACCGGGCGCGGTTTCGTCATCTCGGGCCGCTTCTAGCCGCCAAAGCCCGCGAGGCACGCATGTGCGCGAGCGCATGAGCCGCGCGCTCCCCACCTACGGTCGACGGCCTTTTGCCGTGTAAGCCCGAGGGGAGGACGCCGTTTTCGCCGGGTGTTCACACGCATGGCGCGAGCGGCTTTCGCCGACGCCCCACTCGGGGAGAAGTTGGCGATGCGGCTCACATCGTCAGCGCCAGGCGAGGGATCTACTCGCGTGAATTGCTGTTTTTGGAGGGGCCAAATCGATCCGCGGCGACACGCCCCTGTGATATACCCGCGCCACCGTTTTTACCGGCGCAGCTGCCTTCTCGGCGTTTTCAACCCGCCGCCGCAGGCCTGACTCCCGCCTCTTTTCGCCCACGAATTCGGAGCCTTCCGCAGTGAACCGTTCTCTGCTCAAGACCTTTTTGACTGCCAGCCTCGGCATCATTCCTGCCACTGCCTTGATGCTCGTCCCGCAGGACGTGCAAGCCGCCCCCACCGGAACCATCCAGGGTGTGGTCAAGGACAAGAACACTGGCGATGCCATCGAAGGCGCGCTCGTCGTCCTTCAGTGCAACTGTCTCCAGGGAGAGATGGAGGCGACCACCAACGCGCGTGGCATCTACACCTTCAACAACCTCCCGGCGGGCCAGTACACCGTCCAGGTCCTCAAGGGCCAAGCCGACGTCTCGAAGGTGACCGAGCTGCCCGCGGGCGCCAAGTTCCGCGCGAACTTCACCATCGATCCCGACGACAAGTTCCGCCGCAAGATCGTCGTCGACGCGGCTCCGGTTCGCTCGAACGACACGGCCACCGTGTTGAACGTCGACATGGAGCAGGCCAAGCAGATCCCGGTCGGCGCCGATACCTCCCGCGACTTCACGGCCGTCGTCGATCTCGCCCCCACAGCGACCCGCGACTCGGCCGGTATCTCCTTGGCCGGTACGACCTCGGCCGAGTCGAAGTACACGATCGAAGGCGCCAACGTGAACAACCCGGCCTTCGGTACGGTCGGCGCCACGGTCATCCAGGAGTTCATCGAGGCCGTCGAGATCACCGAGGCCGGCTACGACGCCGAGTACGGTGGTGCCTCCGGTGGCCAGGTCGGCGCCCGTCGCGTGTCGGGTACCAACAAGGTCCGCGGTGAGGCCGGCGTGCGCTTCTCGCCGCGCTTGGCGCCGCCCCGCTTCATCACCGGCACGGACGAGGCCCTGCGCGTCACCCAGGTCGGTGACTTCCAAGCCCAGGCCTACGCCATCGTTTCGGGCCCGATCAAAAAGGACAAGCTCTACTTCACCGTCGGCGTCGTGCCCTCGGGTACGCAGTTCAGCTTGACGCAGAAGTTCTACAGCCGCGTCGACAAGGACAACTCCGGCGGTTTCGAGGAGTGTCCCTTCGAAAACGGCAACAACGACTGTGCCGACGGGCAAAACTACATCCTCACCGAGAAGTTCGCCGAGCAGACCTTCCGCACCGGCGCGATCAACTTCGGCTACATCGCCGGCCTCGACTACGCCATCAACCCCAAGCACCGCTTGCGCTTGACGGTGCAAGGTGGTCCGAGCTTCTTGCGCACGACCTACCGTCTGCCCTTCAGCTTCGACCCCAACGCCTTCGGGACCAACCCCGCGGCCGATCCCCTGGGCGGTAGCTCCCGCATCGCCACCGGTATCGTCAACGATCACTTCGGCTACACCCTCCAAAACTCGACGCTGATCGCCTTGGGCTACGAGGGTCGTGTTCTCGACGACAAGCTCGAGATCGACGCCGGCGTGAGCTACTTCCGCGCGGGCTTCGAGGACGCATGGCGCCTCGACAATCCGGACCTCAAAAATCTTCCCGCTACCCAGCAACAAGATACGCAGGGTCGCAACTTGTTCGAGTTCCTCGACGCCGACCAGGCCCTCGCCTCGGTCCCCGGTGTCGACGAGGCTTGTAACCGCCCGGATCTCCCCGGTTTGGCCTGTCCCACCCGCGTGTGGCTGTCCGGTGGTCTCGGCGAGTACGACCGCGACGCCCAGCAGCGCGTCGAGGGTCGCTTCGCGCTGACCCACTTCTTCGACGGGGCCGGCTCGCACCAGCTCAAGTACGGCGGTCAGATGGAGTGGCTGCAGCGCCGCTCGGTCTTCCAGTACTCGGGTCGCAACGACGACGACTTCTACGACAACTGCGAGGCCGGTCAGGCCGGCGGCGGCGAGTACTGCTACAGCGAAACGCAGGGCTACATCCCGACGCGAACCAACCGCGTCAACAACAGCCGCTTCATCGTCGTCGACACCGACAACCCGGACCAGCGCTTCACCCGCGGTTTCGGTCGCGTCCGCCTCGAGGACAACGACCTCCGGGCCATCGCCGATCCCCTCGGCCGCGGTGTGCGCGTCGACGCCTACGACTCCTCGCTGAGCACCTTCAACTACGGCTTCTTCTTGCAGGACAAGTGGTCGATCTTGTCGAACCTCTCGCTGAACTTCGGTGTTCGCTGGGAGCTTCAAGACATGCGCGATGTCCTCGGCAACTCCGCCATCTTCATCAAGGACAACGTCGCGCCCCGCGTCGGCATCGTCTACGACTGGACGGACGAAGGTAAGAGCCGCCTCTACGCCAGCTATGGTTGGTTCTACCAGCCGCTGCCGCTGCAGCTGAACAGCCGCGTCTTCGGTGGCTTGGTGCAGGTCAACCGTCAGTTCCGCTACTCGGACTGCGACACCGAGGTCACCACCGTCGACGGCACTCCGAACGCGCGCTACGCGAACGGGCAGCCCACCGAGTGGTGTACCGACACGAACACCAGCACCACCGGCTTGACCCAAGGTTCGCTGGTCCCGCGCTTGCGCGGTCAGTACAACCAGCAGTTCCAGGTCGGCTACGAGCAAGAGGTCGTCGAGGACTTGGTCCTCGGCTTCCGCTGGCTGCACACCGACTTGGGCCGCGCGGTCGAGGACATCTCGACCAACGGCGGCTTGAACTTCCTCATCGCCAACCCCGGCGAAGAGGTCGCCCAGTCGGACATCGACGCCAAGCAAGCCGAGTGCGACGCCCTCCAAGCCCAGTTCGACGAGCTGGACATGACCGACCCCGACTCCGACGAGAAGTCGGGCGTCGCCCGCGAGCTCGTGCAGTGCAACTTCTTGGTCAGCGCCTACGAGCAGGTCAACGAACTCTTCGACCGACCGACGCGCAACTTCGACTCGTGGACCTTCGAGGTCAAAAAGCGTTTCGCCAAGAACTGGCTCTTGCTGGCCAGCTACACCTACAGCCGCTTGATCGGTAACTACGACGGCTTCGTCGACCCGACCACCGGCGCCATCAACTTGGGTGCCAGCTTCCAGTACGACACCCCCGAGCTCGTCCGGAACTCCTTCGGTCCCCTGAGCTTCAACACCCCGCACCGCGCCAAGCTCGACGGCTTTTACAGCTTCGATCTCAAGCAGGCGGGCCGCTTGACCCTGGGTACCTCCTTCCGCGTGACCTCGGGTTACCCGATCAGCATCCGCGGCGGCTACGCCCGCGTGCCGGGCGCGAACCTCATCTACATCCTCCCGCGTGGTGCGGGCGGCCAGATCCAGCCCAACTACCAGTGGAACGCTTCGCTCGGTTGGGCCTACCCGCTGCCCAAGGACCTCGAGCTCGAGTTCACCGCTCGCGTCTTGAACCTCACCAACGCCAAGGCGGTGCTTCGCGTCGACGAGACCTACACCTTCCAGGCCAGCCGCCCCATCGCCGGCGGTGACCTCTCGGATCTCAAGCACTCGAAGGCCCAGCCCAGCTCCGGATCGGCGAACTTCTTCAACCGCCAGATCTCCACCCCGCAGGGCAACTTCGGCGTCGAGACGCAGTTCCAGCAGCCGCTCTCGGCCCAGTTCGAGCTCAAGCTCCGCTTCTAGTTCGAATCCGGCCCTCGCGGCCGAGAACTCGCAAAAGGCCCGCCCTCACGGCGGGCCTTTTCGTACGCGTCGCCCCGTGAGTCGACTTTGCGATGAACTACCTCGAGGCGGTCGCCAAGCTCGTCGACGAGTGCAAGGACGTCTACTACGACTGCGAGCTGGCCTCGGAGATCCAAGACACCGACGGCGAGCCTCTGGCCAGCTACCCCGACGCGATCTGAGTCTAGAGCTTGGGCCCCGGCACGCGCCGGTCGCCTTGGCGACGGGTGATCCCCAGTCGGTCGAGCTGCTCGAGCAGCGGGACGGCGAACTTGCGCGAGAGGCCGGCCAAGGCCTTGAGGGCTTGGACGTCGATCTCGCCGTGGGTGCGTAGGTGAGCGCGGATCGACTCGACCAGCTCGGCATGGGCCTCGGGGCTCCAGCTCAGGTCATCGCTGACGCGGACGAGAAGCTCGCTGCGCTGCAAGCTCACGACCCGCTCGAGGGCCTCTTTGGCGTCGACGCCGAGCACGCCGGCGACTTCGCGCAGGGTCGGCGGGGTGCTGCCGCGGGCGCGGTAGAGCTCGAGCACGGCCTCGAGCTCGGGAGGCAAGGCGTCCGGGTCGAGCTGGCCGCGACCCGGTCGGGCCAAGCTGCCCTCGCCATCGGCCAGGCGCAAGGCGCCACGCTCGAGCGCGAGATCGGTGACGGCCCGCGCGAGGGTGGGGGTGGTCATCGGGGGCAAGGCGGCCTCGACGGCGCCCCGCGAGATGCCCGAGGCCAGGGGCTGCGCGTCGTGAAAGGCGTCGACCTTGGCGACCACCGTCGGTACGAGCGCCTCGAGCTCTTCGCGGGCGACGTAGTGCCCGTCGCCCAAAAGCAGCAAGGGCGCATCTTCGCCGCTGACGAGGGGGGCCATCACCCCGCGCGGCCGCTCGATACCCGCACGCAGCTGCAGGGCCTCGTCGTCGAGCGTGGAGAGACCGGCATCGAGGACCAAGGCGAGCGCACGCGCGCTGGCGTCGGGCCCCCGCAGGGCCTCGGCCACCTCGACCCAGCGTGCGCGCTGGGCTCGACCGCTACTCGGCTGCGGATCCACGACCCGTCCGCCGGCCACCGTCAGCCCGTGCATCTTGGCGCTCTTCGCATGAAAGGCACGCAGGACCAGACGCTGTCCCCACCAGATCGGCAAGGGCTCATCGAGGCGCAAGCGGAGCAGCCCGCGGCGACCGGGCGCGAGGCTCAGGCCGTCGCCGCCACGTAGGCCATCGCCGTCTTCGAGGGCGAGTACGTCGACGCTCGCGGCGGCGTGAGCGGTCCCGATGCACAGCTGCACGCTTTGCGGGTGCGCGAGCGGGGCATCGGCGTGGGGCAGCAGATCGACCCAGGCGTGCAGCGTGTCGCTGACGACCGCGGCCTCGGGCGAGGCGAGCAAGTCCCCGCGGTGCAGTTCGTCGGCGCCGATGCCTCCCAAGTTGAGGGCCACGCGGGAGCCGGCGCGCGCGCGTGCCGTCGCGGCGTTGCGCACTTGAATGCCGCGGAGGCGGGGTGTCGATGCGGGGCGCCCCCCGCGATGCATGACGCGAAGTTCCGGGCCGGCGGGTCCGGAGTCCTCGAGCTCGAGGGTCCCCGAGAGCAAGGTGCCGGTCATGACGGTGCCGTGCCCCTTCATCGTGAAGGCGCGATCGATGGGCAAGCGCACGGCAGCGTCACGCGGGCGCGCCGGCAACTCGCGCAGCGCTTTGGCGACCGTGTCCCCGAGGGCGTCGAGGCCGGCACCCGTCGAGGCCGAGACCGGCACGATCGGCGCCTCGGCGAAGATGCCCTCGGCCAGGGCCGCGCGCACGTCCTCGACGGCCAACTCCAGCGCGTCCGGATCGTCTTCGAGCAAGTCGATCTTGCTCAAGGCCACCACGCCGCGGCGAACCCCGAGCAAACGACAGATGGCCAAGTGCTCGCGGGTCTGGGGCATGACGCCGTCTTCGGCCGAGACCACCAAGATGACGAGGTCCAAGCCGGCCGCGCCCGCGATCATCGTGCGTACAAAGGCCTCGTGCCCGGGCACGTCGACGATGCTCAGCTCGAGATCCGGCGCGAGGGCCCAGGGCGCAAAGCCGAGCTCGATGGTGATGCCGCGGGCTTTTTCCTCGGGGTGGCGATCGGTCTCGTGACCGGTCAGCGCCCGGACCAAGGTCGTCTTGCCGTGGTCGATGTGCCCGGCGGTGCCGATCACCAGCGAT
>JAUIJR010000258.1 GCA_030431075.1 Polyangia bacterium
CGGCAGCTTAGGGGATCGGCGACCTCGCCGTAAACCGCCCCCTAGGACGGCGTGCAGGCCCTTTCGCACGTTTTCGCACGCGCGCGGGTTTCGCCCCTGCGAGCCGCGCGTACCCGCCCCTCGGTCGCGCCCCGGTACGCCGTTTTTAGCCGCGCTCGAGCGGATCAGCCCGCGATCCACCGCACGAAGCGGGTCACCCAAGAGTCGGGCTGATGCACGCCAAAGTAGGCACCCGCGCCGAAGATCAGCAGGGCGACCGATCCCGGTAAGACCACCCAGCCCAAGATCGCCGAGAGCTTGCCCCCGCGCTTGCCGGCCTCGGCGACCTCACCATCGCCGGGCGCAGGCGTGCCCTTGCCCGGCGTCTTCGCTCCGCGTGGATCTGCGCTCATGGTTTCGCTCCCTTGGGCGCTTTGGCCTCGGTCTCGAAGGGTCGATCTTTGCGCGCCAGCACCCGCGCGAGGTTGTCGGAATCGAAGCGCGGCGGCGTGTCCGGCTCGACGTAGGCGTAGCTCATCACGCTGCCCTCGCGCCACGCCTCGCTGGCCGGGTCTGCCTCGTCCTGGGCTCCGAAACAGTGGGCCAGCTCGTGCAAGGTCGCGCGCAGGAGTCGCTCGGGCTTGCCGGGCTGCGCATAGACGACGGCGTAGGCCGTGTTCATTTCCATCTGCTCGCTCGGGGTCTCGCTCCAGCCGTCGAAGCGACGGCTGTCCAAGGGGCGACCCGTGATCCCCAAGACGAGATCGGCGCCTTCTCGCGAGTGCGTGCGCAAGGCGGCGTGCAGATGCTCGGCGTCGAGTCCCTCGTCGACGACCCGCCACTCGACGACGCCGAACAAGCGCAGCTCGATCCCAAAGAGGCGGTCGTAGTTCGCAGAGGCGGCGGCGAGCAGCGCGTCGACCTCGTGCAGCCAGTCGGGGTGCGCGGCGATGAAGGCACGATCGACCAGCACCTTGACGTTGAGGGTGCGCGGCTTGGCGTAGCTCGCCTCGAGCTCGACGGGGACCTGCGGGCGCTCGGCCAGCGGGTAGGCCGTGCCGCTCGGCGGCGTCCCGCCGGTGGGGGCGACCGCGCCGGTGGGGGCGACTGCACCGGTGGGGGCGACCGCGCCGGTGGGGGCGACTGCACCCGTCGGGGCGACTGCACCGGTGGGGGCGACCGCGCCCGTCGGGGCGACTGCGCCGGTCGAGCCCGTGGGCGCCGTCGAGCCCGTCGGGCCCGTCGGGGCCGTCGGCTTCAGGGTCTGCGTCACGGCACTGACCAGCGTGCCGACCGGGCCCGTGGAGGCCGTCGCTGCGCTGGCGGCGGGTACTTCGACCTCGAGCCCGAACCAGTCCCGCTCGATCTCCAGGATGCCCACGCGATGGTTGTTCCCCCACCACGCGCCCCCAAAGAAGAGCCCGGCGACGACCAGGATCGGCAACCCGATCAAAAGCGAGAGCTTGCCGATGATGAGGGCCCGCGACTTGGCCATGGACGCGCGGAGTATAGCCCCAGGCAAGCGGCGACGCCCGTGCGGCCGCCTGGGGTGGCTGAAGCTCGCTGGGGATGGATGCGCAGCCCTCGCGCGATCAGATCCAGATCAGCGCGCGGACGCTCTCGTCGGCCGCCATCACCCGCAAGACCGGCAAGTCGCCCCCGTTGTCCCAGACCAGCTTGGCGTCGCCTTCGGGGACGAGGCGCGAGACCAGCAGCTCCAGCTCGATGCCGTCGTGTGCCGTCATCAAGCCGTCGTGCGCCGAACCGGGGGCGGGCGCGAGCAGCTCGACGTACACGATCCGCGCATCGGCCAAGGTGAGCTCGCGGGCGACCTCGACCTCGCGCTCTTCGGCTTGATCGCCGACCCCGGTCAGCAGCTCGCTCAGATCCGTTCGGCCGCAGCCGCTCGCGCCGGCCGACATGGCCAGCAGGGCCAAGGAGGCGAAGGTGAACGAGCAGCGAAGGGGGCGAAGGATCCGGGCGGCCATGATTCACGCCTAAACCCAAGGTGAGTTCGCCCCAAATTTGTGGCGCGCCTACGCCCCATGGCATGGGCCCAGTGGGGGCCGCGCGGTGAGAAGCCGGCGACTCACAACTTCGCGGGGGGCGGGACCAAGGTCTCCATGCAGCCGCGCGCAGCGAGGCTGGTCCAGTCGTGGTCGCACACGATCACGTGATCGAGCACGGGGATTCCCACCAAGCGCCCGACCTCGACCATGCGGGCGGTCAAGCGCAGGTCCGACTCGCTGGGCTCGCAGTCGCCCGAGGGGTGGTTGTGAACGAGCACGGCGCTGTGCATGCCCGCGCGCACGAGCGGACGAAAGACCTCGCGCGGGTGCACGTCGACTTGGGCCAGCGAGCCGATGCCCGCCGTTCGCATCTGACGGACGCGCTGGCGGGCGTCGAGACCCAAGACCAAGAAGTGCTCTTGTTGGCGCGCGCCGAGCTCGGCGCGCACGAAGTCGGCGACCTGCTTGGGGTGACAGACGCTCTCCGCCCACCCGAGCTTGCGGCCCTCGCAGCGCCGTCCGAGCTCGAAGGCGGCGACCAAGGCGCTCGCCCCCGCCCGACCGACCCCGACGCAGGCCGAGATCTCTTCGGGCATGGCCAAGCTGAGCTCGCGCAGGCCACCGTTCGCCGTGAGCAGGTCACGTGCCCGGGTGAGCGCCCGCCCTCCCCCGAGCACCAGGGCGACCAGCTCGTCGTCGGCGAGAAATTGGGCCCCGTACATGCTCAGGCGTTCGCGTGGCCGCGCCTCGGCCGGCAAAGGGTGCAGCTCGTCCGCGTGCATGGGCCCACGGGCTCGCAAGGCGCGGGCCAGCCCGCCACGCACCAGCTCTTGCACACTTGAGGAGACGAGCGCGTCTCCCCCCGTCCCGCGCGTGGGTCAGCTGTCCGGCGTGCCGGCCGGGAGGCGCTTGCGACGGCGCCAGGTCCACAGCGAAAAGCCGAAGGCCAAGGCGACGAAGACCCAGCCGGTCGCCCAGGACTGGCCCGCGTCCGGTTTGCGGGTCAGCGCGGCGATCTCGGGTGCCGTGGGATCGTAGAAGACCTCGACCGACTTCCCGACGGCGAAGGCGTTCAACATGGCGTCGCGGGAGCCGGCGAAACGTAGGTGGGCATCCTGACCATTGGTCGTAAAGCTGTAGTCCTGCCCCTCGACCTGATAGCCGACCAAGACCCGGGCGCTGCTTTGCTCGGTGCCGCCACGCTCTTTGACCATCGCGTCGAGCACCTGCCCCGAGGTCACGACGAAACGCGGCGCGGCGTCGACCACCGCCCGCGCGCGGCCGCCCGTGAACAGGAGGTAGCCGGCGAGCAGCCAACAAAACACCGCGATGCCCGCCGCGCCCCAAAAGGCCCCGCGGCCCGCGTCCTCGGCGGCAGTCCTCGAACTCTCGTCCACGGCGCAAGCTCGCACCTGCAAGCCCGCCCCGCAAGCTCAGCGCCCGGGCGGGCCGGCGGCACCCAAAGCGAGGCCCAAGGTCAGGCCCTCGGCGTCGATGCGCGCCTCTCGGATCTGCGCGCGCATCGACTGTCCGCCGATCTCGAAGTCGGCCTCGGTGGCCACTCGCTGCGCCAAGGACAAGCTCTTGCGCCCGAGTCCACCAAAGAACACGGCGCTGCGAATGCGCACGCCCCCGGCTTCGACCTTCTCGAGGCGGGCGTCGTCGGCGGAGACCTCGAGCTCCCCTTGAACCACGCGCACGCGAGGCGTGGCCGCCATGCGCAGATGAGCGCAGTCGCCGTCGGGCGCGAAGACATCCAAGGTGAGCGGGCGGGCCGCGCGACGCCAACTCGCGCGGGCGACGAAGTCCCCTTGCGGATCGGGCTGGCCGTTCTCGTCGAATCGACCCGGAAGCGCCTCGATCGTCCCCTCGCGCATCGCCGTGTTGAGGTAGGCCGTCAGCGCCTCGCCCGAGATCCGCATGGCGATACCCTCGGCCGGGACCCCCGCCGGCAAGGCGAAGGGATCCGTCAGGCCGCGCGTCGAGGGCAGGTCCGAGCGCAAGGCGATCTGCAGCGCTTCGGGGCGCGAGCGCAACTTCGCCTCGGCCAAGGGAAGGTCCCCCAGCTCGATCTCGATGGCCGCGACCTCCGCGAAGAGGCTCGGGAGCTCGTCACGCAAAGACTCGAGCAAGCCGCCCACGATCTCGCTGGCCAAGCCCGCGACCGCCTCGTCGACGACCCGCCGCGGCGTCACTTGGCGCACGGCCCCCGGCAGCTGACTCCAGACCCAAGCCGACAGGGCTGCGGTGCCGCTGCGATCCACCCGCGCGTCGATGGCGTCGATCGCGGCCTCGCCCAGCTCCAAGTGCAAGACGCCGGCCGCCGGATCGATCCGCGGGGGCACCTGAGCTTGCAAGTCCACGACCAAAAGGCGCTGCCCCCCGCTGCGCAAGGAGACGCGCAGGGCCAAACCGAGGTGGTCGGCTGCGGCCGGCCGCACGCGGATCGACTCGACCATCGCCTCCAGCTGGCCGAGCTCCAGGCCCATCATCGCCGGCAGGTCCACGGGCGCGCGCGCGAGGGTCTTGATCTGCGGCGCGATCAGACGGTCGAGGCGATCGTAGGGCAGCCACAAAGCGAGATCGGGGGCGAGGTCGGGAGCGCGCGCGGGTCCCTCGGCCGCGTCGAAGTCGCTCAGGGCCTTTTGCACCTTGGCGCAAGGGCCGGCACAAGCACTGAACAAGAGGGCTCCCAAAGCCGCGACGGTGAAGGCGCGCACCGGCGCATCCTACGACGGGCCGGGGGGTGCGAGGGCCGTTGCCCGTGGTATTTTTCAGCCGCTTTGGCTCCCCCGCCGCTCACTCGCGCAGCCCCCTGGCTCACCGTTGTGGCGCTCTTCGTGGCCTGCAACAACCCGGAGCGCCCCGACCCCCACGCCCAGGCCGGCGAAGGGGAGCAAGCCCCTCCTAAGGCAGAGGCACCACCGGTGGCGAGCGCCCCCGCGAACGGCTGGGGCGAGGACATCGCCTGGCGCGGCTACGACGAAGCCTTCGCCCAGGCCAAAGCCGAGGGCAAGCCGCTCATGCTCGTGGTCTACACCTCGTGGTGTTCCAAGTGCCGCGCCCTCAAGCCGACCTTTCACAGCTCGGAGTTCGCCGACCTCAGTCGCGACTTCGTCATGGTCAACGCCGACCAAGAGCAGGTCCCCGGCGCCATGAGTCAGGCCCCCGACGGTGAGTACATCCCGCGCATCTTGTTCTTCTCCCCCGACGGTGAGCTGCACGCCGACGTGCAAAACGGGCACAACCCGCGCTACCGCTACTACTACTCGCCGCAAGACGACCTCATGGGCCGCATGCGCCAAGTCTTGGAGCGACACGGCCGCAATGGCTAGTCGACGACGTCATCGCTGGAGCCGCCTCGGAGTCCTCGGGGTGAGCGCGGCCTTGGTCGCGGCCTTCGCCTGGGCGGGACGCAGCGTCGCCGCTCCGCCCACGGGCACGGGCCTCACGATCATGCCGACCGACGAGGTCAAGCCGGGCATGCGCGGTCACGCCGTCACCGTCTTTTCGGGGACGCAAAGCGATCGCTTCGAGATCGAAGTCATCGACGTCATCCGCGACTACCGTCCCGGGCAAGACGCGATCTTGTTCGACTCTCCCGATCCCCGCCTGCAGCACAGCGGCATCGTCGGCGGCATGTCGGGCAGCCCGATCTTCATCGACGGCAAGCTCGTCGGCGCCTTGGCCTACGGCTACCGCTTCAACAAAGATCCGATCGGCGGCATCACGCCGATCGAGAGCATGCTCGACGTGGCCGGCCTCCCCTACCGCCCCGAGGCCATCCCCAGCCCCAAGCTGCGCTCGCGCGAGGGCACGGCCGCGTGGGCCGACGTGATGCTGGGCCTCGAGCGCGATCCCCTGCCCCCGCGACGGCGGCCCGACGAAGTCGGGGGGGCCGCTCGCGTGAGCGGCCTGGCCCCCCTCGGCGCGCCGATGTCCGTGAGCGGCTTTTCGGACTCGACCGCCCGCTGGCTCTCGGACGAGCTCGGCGTCATGGCCGTGCGCGGTGGATCCGGCCGGGGCAAGCGCCAGGGCCAAGACCCCGACGCCAAAGATCCCGTCGCGTCGGCGGGCGTGCCCCCCAAGCAGTTCAAGCCCGGCGACTCGGTCTCCGTGCTGCTGATCGCCGGTGATAATGCGGCCGCCCCCAACGGCACGGTGACCTGGGTCGGCGGCAAGCAAGACGAGCGCTTGCTCGCCTTTGGCCACCCGATGTTCGGCGACGGGCCCTCGAACCTGCCCATCGCCGACGCGCACGTCCACGTCATCATCCCCTCGGTCGAGCGCTCGGTGAAGATCTCGAGCCCGCTGCATCGCCGCGGCACGCTCATCCAAGACCGCCAGCCGGCCATCTCGCTGCGCACGGACATCGACACGCCGATGATCCCCGTGGTCACCACCTTGGACCCCGGCGACCCCGACTTGCCCCCCCGCGTCTACCGCAGCGAGGTCGCCAACCACGTCGACCTCACGCCGAACCTCGTCGCCGCCTTGCTCGTCGACGCCCTCGAAGAGGGGGCCCCCGACGCGGTCGAACTCGTCGCCACCACCGAGCACCGCATCGTCCTCGAGACGAGCAAGGGCCGGCGCACCTTGACGGTCAAAGACGAGAGCTTCTTCGCCCGCGGCGCGTCGCCGGGTGCCCTCGCCCGCTCGCTCGCCTTTTTGGCCATGCAAGCCGCCGTCGACAACGACTTCGAGATAGCCCAGATCATCGAGGTCCAGCAAAGCGTGAAGATCGACTACGGCGCGGACGTGATGCGCATCGCCTCCATCCGATTGGCGAGCGGCGAAGTTCGGGCCGGGGAGATCGCCCGCTTCGAGGTCGAGCTCGAGCCGCGACGCGGGCCCAGCCAGATCCGCGAGGTCGCCTTGCGGATCCCCGAGGACGCCGGCGGCGAGAAGATCGTCGTGGAGTTCAGCGGCGGCGACTGGACCTCGCCCTACACGCCGATTCCCCACGATGTCGACGGCCTGCTCGACAATGTCCTCGCGGCCTACCCCGCGCGCAGCTTGGTCGCCAGCATCTACCGCGGCGACGAGGGCCTCGCCACCCGCGAGGGCCTGCTCTCGGACCTACCCGGTAGCGTCCTCGAGACCCTCGACCCGGCCGGCTCTTCGCAGCGCGGCCTTCGATTCAAACAAGCGGCCCGTCGCGTGTTGTCCGAGCCGTCGATCATCGCCGGCGAAGAACGCCTCGAGGTCATGGTCAGCGAGCCCAAGCGCCGCTGAGTTCTCCTTCGCTTCCCTTCGCCAATCCCCGCCCCTCGAGACGAGATGTCGCGCCGATCTAGAGTTCCTCTTTTCACTGCCCTCACGGTGGCGCTCGGCGTCAGTGCGGCGGCCATGGCCGGCGGGACCAAGACCCACCGGATCTCCGACTTCGACGACTTCGACGAAGGCGAGGCCGAGGGCGTCGCCATCGAGTCGGGCGGACGGTTGCGCGTGGGCTGGGTCCACCAGCGCAGCGAGGTCCCCGACGCCGCCGGCGTCTTTACTTGCTACGCCGACGCCAAAGGCCGCGTGCTCGGCACGCAAAAGGACGCCGCCGTCTACACCGTGGGTGTCCCCAAGGCCGGCGACGAAGAGGGCCCCGCCGCGGTGCGCCTCGCCGCCCTCGAAGGCGCGGCGGTCACCGCCATCACCCGCCTGCCGAGCGGCGATCTGCTCGCGGCCGTCCTCCCCGGCGGACGCATCCATCGCATCGACGCCAAGGGCAAAGTCGAGCTCTTCGCCGAGCTCGAGGTCGAGGCCATCTGGGCCATGGCCATCCACAAAAGCCGCGTGCTCGTGGCCACCGGCCCCAAAGGCGAGCTCTACTCCCTCGGCCTCGACGGCAAGGGCGCGAAGATCGT
>JAUIJR010000259.1 GCA_030431075.1 Polyangia bacterium
TCGCCGCTTCGTAGCCGAGCTCCTTGGCCACCGCCGCCGCGTCGTCGGCGAGGGTGTGCATCGACAGCTTCCACGGGCGCGGGGGCACCGGCGACTGGCCGTGCCCACGTCGATGCACGAGCGCCACTCGATGGCGTCGTGCGAGCGAGGGGATGATCTTGCGAAAGGCCCAGCCGCTGCAGCCGATCCCATCCAAGATCAAAATCGGCGGCGCATTCGACTCGCCGCCAACTTCATCTTCGTCTGGCGCGTAGACGACCGCGTGGATGCATGCGCCGTCCGGCCGATCGAAGGCGAGGAGCTGACCGCCGCCTTCGATACTCGAGCTGTTTGCAGCGTCAGCTGCGTTACTCGTTCTTGCCACGCTCGTCGTCAGCGCCGTCGTCTTCGAGATCATTGACGCTGGGAAACTTGGTGATTTCCTTGCGCGCGATCTTCCAAGCCTTCTGGACGATCCACGAAAGGGAGCGGTCCTGTCGGGCCGCCTCGTGCTGGATCTCTTTCAGCATTTCTTCGGGGAAATAGAGGCTCTGTTTGCGCTTGTCCGACGAGGCCATGAGTGGGTAATTCCCGCAAAATTAGGGTAGGGGAAGGTAAACGAGAGTGTCAACGGGACCGACCCGCACCCACGAAGCGGCGGAGCACACGCACCTGGCTGGCATTTGCGGGCAGAAAAACGCATTTTCCTCTTCCCCGTGTCGGCGCCTTGGCGCGGTCCGTGGCGCGCGCGCGCGGAAGGGATCCCGCCTTTACCGGGTGGGGTCCGTGAGCTACCATCCCGCCCCTTAGCCAGCCCACAATTGCACGGCACGAGGCCGTGGCGTGGCGATGGCGGCGAACGCGACAAGGCAGATGGCGTTGACGGCAAAGCAACAGGAGCAGTTTCGGTCCCACCTCGAGGACAAGCGGACCCGCTTGATCGATGCCGCGCGCGCGACCATCGAAAACGAGATGGTGGTGCCGCAAGACGAGCGCTTCGACGAGGTCGACCAAGCCTCCACCGAGTACATGCAGGCCTTCAGCTTTCGCCTGCGCGGACGCGAGCGCTACTTGCTCAAGAAGATCGACTTGGCCCTCAAGAAGATCGACGCGGGCACCTTCGGCATCTGCGAAGAGTGCGAAGAGCCCATCAGCCTCAAGCGTCTCGAGGCGCGCCCCGAAGCCCCCTTGTGCATCCAGTGCAAAGAGGCCCAAGAGCGTGAAGAGCAGGTCTACGCCGAGGACTGAGGCGCACTGCGCCCGCGGGTGAGCGAGGTCGAAGGCCGTGCACCCCGTACTCTTCGAGCTTCCCGGCGGCGCGCCGCTGCCGACCTACGGCGTGCTGGTGGCCGTGGCCCTGTTGCTGGGCTGGATCACCAGCTTGGCCAACGCCAAGGCGCGGGGCCTCGAGGTCGAGCGCCTAGGCTTGGCCTACTTGATCGCAGTGGTCGCGGGCCTGCTCGGCGCGCGCGCCTTGTGGGTGGCCCAGCATCCCGACAGCTACGACGGCGTGTTGGGGTTCTTGCAGCCGCGCTCGGGGCAGATGGCCCTGGGCGGCGGCATCTTGGCCGCGGCCTTGGCGAGCTGGGCCTACTGCAAAAAAGAGGGTCTGTCGTGGGTCGCTTGGCTCGATGCGCTGGCCGGCCCCGTCTTGATGGGCTTGGCCCTCGAGCGCTTCGGGGCCTTTTTGGCCGGCGACGAGTTCGGCTTGTACGCGCCGGATGTGGCGTGGGCGGTCGAGTTTCCGAACAAGAGCCCCGCGCACCTCTTTCAGCTCTACAAGATGCCCGGCGCGGTCTCGCCGAGCAGCCGTGCTTTGCCGGTGCACCCGACCCAACTCTATGCCGCCCTGAGCTTGGGCCTGGGCGCCGCGTGGCTGTGGTGGCTGGACCGGCGCCAACGCGGCCCCGCCTACGCGGGCCAGTTCGCAGCCTGGGGCTTCATCGTCTACGCGTTGGGGCGAATGGTGATCGAACCGATCTTTCAAGCCGAGCGACGCCCCATCGAGATCGCCGGCATCAGCCTCGACCTGATCGCGGGCCTGTTCTACGTCGGGCTGGGCCTTTTGTGGCTGCGACGTGGCCGGGCCCGAGGAGCCTGAGCGCGTGCGCGTGGTGGTCTTGCACGGGGCCCACCGCTCGGCCCTGGGCTTGTGGCCCACGGTGCGCTGGCTTCGAACGCGGGGCTTCGACGCACAGGCCTTCGGCTACCGCACGCGGCGCGACGATCTCGAGACCCACGCGCGGCGCTTGTCGGACTGGCTCGACGCGGCGCCGCACGGCGAGCCCGACGCGCAGCGGGAGGACTGCCTCGGCTTTTTGACCCACTCGATGGGCGCGCTGGTGGTCCGCCAGTACCTGCGCGACGCAGGCCAGCGCCACGCGCAAGCGCACCGCGTCGTGATGCTCGGGCCGCCCAACCAAGGCGCGAGCTTGGCCGAGGCGATGCGAGACTCGAAGGCCTTCGCGTGGGCCTACGGACGCAGCGCGCCGGCCTTGTTGCCCGAGCACGCGCAGGCCTTGGGTCCGCTTCCCGCCCACGCCGAGGGCCTGGTGCTGGCCGGTGGTCGAGGCGAGCGCGGCTACAACCCGCGGATCGAAGGCGACGACGACGGCGTGGTGGCCCTGCGCGACACCCATCTCGAAGGCGCGGCCCACGAGCGGGTGGGGGGGCTGCACGCGCTTTTGCAGTGGCGGCCGGCGTTGCTCGAGCGGGCGGCGGAGTTCTTGCGCGCGCCTTGACGGGCCTGGGCTCGCGGCGCAGGCTCTGGGTGTGAGCGACCCGGCTTGGTACTTCGAGTCTCTGGCCCTGGCCGAGCTCGAAGCGCGGGGCCGGCCGGCGGACTTGCGCGGGCGGCTCGAGCGGGCCCGCACTCGCCTGCATGCGGACCCGGCCGCGAAGCTGAGCAACGCCGAGCTCGCCCGTGAAGCTGCGCTCTCGCCCTTTCACTTTGCCCGCGAGTTTCGCCGGCTATACGGGCGCACGCCTTTGCAGTACCGCACCGAGCTTCGTTTGGACCTCGCCAAGCGACTTTTGTGGCGTGATGCGAAGTCGGTGACCGAAGTCTGCTTCGAGGTCGGATTTCAAAGCTTGGGCTCTTTTACGAGCCTGTTCACGCGCGAGGTGGGCCAGTCGCCGGCGCGCTACCGTCGGCGCTTCGTTCAAGCCCTCGGGGTGCCAACGCCGGTAGCTCCCATCCCCGCCTGTTTTTTGGCCTTCTACGGCAAGTTCGCAGGATCCGAGAAGTTTGCCGCCAGCTGGGGGCGCTAGGGTCGACCCATGATCACCGCCTTGTCCCACGCGACCATCTACTGCCTCGACCAAGACGAGGCGCTCGCCTTCTATACCGACAAGCTCGGCTTCGAGGTGCGCACCGACATCTCCATGGAGGGCTTTCGTTGGCTCACCGTCGGGGCGAAAGATCAGCCCGACTTGCAGCTGGTGCTCATGCCCTTGATGCAAAGCCCGATGATGTCGGCGGAGACCGTCGAGGCCATGAAAGGGCTGCTGCAAAAGGGCGCCTTCGGGACCGGCGTCATGACGACCGAGGATTGCCAGGCGACCTACGAGGTGCTCTCGGCCAAGGGCGTCGAGTTCATGCAGCCGCCCCAAGAGCGGCCCTACGGGATCGAGGCGCTGTTTCGGGACAACTCGGGCAACTGGTTCTCCTTGACCCAGCCCCGCGAGTTCCAGGGCTGAGGGAGCGGCCCGCGCATCGCGTGCAGGGGCGCGCGCAGCTCGACGCGCAAGCGCTCGCAGCCGCTTTGTGGGGTGCACGCGCTTGCACCTCAGGAAGCTCTCGCGCCGCTTCACTCCACGAGAAATTCTCGCGCCTGAGTCGGTGCAAGCGCGCATCGAGCAAGGCGACGCGCACGTGCAGCCGCCTGCGCGTCGGGATCTCCGCGTGCACCCAATTGCGCCGTGGCCCGAGCTGGCGCGGGCGGCCAATCCAAGGGCATGTCCCTTTTCATTGCGACTTGGTCCTTGGCCCTATCGACGCCGACTCCCACCGCCGCGCTGCACGAGCAGCTCGAAGGCCCCGACGAGACTTGGCATGTCGACATCTCGGTTCGCGAAGGCGAGGCGGGGCTCGACGACGCGCAGCTGCGCGAGATCGAGACCCTTTGTCTCGAGTACGAGGGCTGGGGTCGTCCCTCGATCTGTGAGGACTACGGCTTCGAGCCCGAGAGCAGCGACCGTTGGATGCGCGACGGCGCCTACTTCATGATGGGGATGGCCCCCGCGGCCACCTTCGTTCCGGGCAGCTTTCACCCGCAGCTGCGCTACGACCTCGAGGCGGGCTTTAGCTGGCAGCATCCGAAGAAGATGCGCATGGTCGCCGTGGGCGTCGACGGGCACATCTTTCACCTCTTCGATCGCAAGCGCCCCGGTGGCGGCGCGGACGTCGTCCTGAGCGGGGCCGTGGGTCCGGTCTACATGCGTGGAGGCCTCGGGGTACTCGGCGGCTTGCCCTACGGCCTCGACCCGAGCCAGACGCGCCCGGCCGTCGGTGGCCTCGTGGGGGTGGGCCTACAGCTGCGGGGCCCGGAGACCGGCGGGCGCGTCGGTGTCGACTACGACCTTCGCGTGGATCGACAGCTCGGGGTGATGCACACCGTCTTGCTCTCGGTGCGCTTCGCCTGGGGCTTTTAGGGTTCTTCTCAAAGCCCCAGCCGTCGCTTGACCTCGCTGGCCATTCGGCGGCTCACGGGTACGCGCGTGCCGTCCTCGAGCTCGAGCTCGAGGGCGGCGCCTTCGCTGTGCAAGGCCGTGACGCGGGCGAGGTTGACCAGCGCACTTCGGTGCACGCGCCAAAAGCCCACGCCGGCGAGTCGCAGCTCGAGCTCGGCGAGGCTCTCGTCGACGACTTGCTCTGCGCCCTCGGCGGTGAACAGCGCGTACTTGTCGCTGGCCCACAGGTGTCCGACCTCGCTGGGATCGAAAAGTCGGGTGCTGTTGCCGCTGCGGACGGCGAGGCGCGGTGGCGTGGCGGATGTCGCGTCTGCGTTCGCCCGAGCCTCGGGCCGTGCGCGGGCCAAGGTCGCCTCGAGTTCCGCGGGGCTGGGGGCCGCGGCTTGCCGCAGTCGTTCGACGCAGGCGTCGAGCCGCGCTTGGCTCAGGGGTTTGAGCAGATAGTCGACCGCGCCGACCTCGAAGGCCGCCAAAGCGCGGTCGTCGTGCGCGGTCACGAAAACGAAGCGCGGCAAGGTGGCGAGCTTGGCGAGGGCCAGGCCATCCACGCCCGGCATGTGGATGTCCAAAAAGGCGAGGTCGAAGCTCGCCTCGCGTAGGCGTTCGAGGGCCTCGAGGCCATCGGCGGCCTCGGCCGCGACGGTGACCTCCGGCTGTCCGGGCACTTGCCCGAGCATGCGTGCGAGGCGACGGCGGGCCGGGGCCTCGTCGTCGACGATCAACGCGCGTAGGGCTTTGCTGGCGGCTTGACTCATGGGTGAAGCTCCCGGGGCATGTGGAGGGTCGCGCGGTATCCGGTGTCGTCGTCGCCGCGCTGCGTCTCGAGCCGGGCCCGCGGGCCGTAGAGCAGCTCGAGGCGGCGGCGCAGGGTTTGGTGGGCGGTACTACTGCCGCGGCTGGGAAGCAGGGGCCCCCGCGCGTCGTCGCAGACGCTCAAGCGCAGCTCGCCTTCGTGTTCGCGCGCATGGATCTCGACCGCGACGGGCTCACGGCTGCGCGCGACGCCGTGCTTGACGGCGTTTTCGACCAGAGGCTGAAGCGACAAGGGAGGCACCCAGATCTCCTCGAGCCGCGCGTCGAGGGGCGGCTCGACCTCGATGCGAGAGACCAGGCGCTCGCCGAAACGCGCCCGCTCGAGCTCGAGATAGGCACGGGCCACGGCGAGCTCCTCCGAGAGTGGGACCCGCTCGGCCGGGCCGCGCTCGACGCTGTAGCGAAGCAGGTCCGAGAGCCCTTCGACCGCGCGTGCCGCCGCGGGTGGGTCTTCTTCGATCAAGGCGAGCACCGTGTTGAGCGCGTTGAACAAAAAGTGCGGGTCGACGCGGCTGCGCAGGGCGTCGAGCTGAGCTTGGACGGCCTCGCGTCGGGCTCGTTCCTCGCGCAGCTCCGTCTCCCGCGCGTGGCGACGCAGACGATCGTAGGTGACGCCGGTGATGGTGAGGACGACGGCGACCGTGCCGCCGATCAGCCACATGCCGCTGCGCATCTGCGCGACGTCGAACTCGGCCCACAAGTTGAGCCCGAGCAATGTCAGCTCGGTGCCGAAGAACACCCCCAAGAGCACCCAGAGGGGGTAGTGCAGCCGCAAAGGGAGCTCGATCGCGCGGCGTTCTCCGAACACGAAGAAGGCCTGCGTCGTGGCCCCGATGCACAAGGTCGCGGTCATCGAGACGCCCCAGCCGATCAACAAGCTGGCGCCGCTCGCCCAGCCGTCGATGCCGAAGATGGTGAGCACGATCGGCACCAGCAAGAAGACCCACCACGCTTCGCCCAGCTCGGCGAGCCAGTGGCGAAGGAAGCTCACGGTCGGCTCGGGGGTGGGTTTGGGCGTGGGCTGGGGGGCATCGGCCACGGGCATCGACCTTATCCGAGGCGGCGTCGCCACACACGGCTCCAAAGAACGCTGCCGCCGACGCCCAAGGTGACGGGCACGAACCAGAACCACAAGTCGTAGTCGGCCAGGTGCGGCAGCTGCCGACGCAAGACGAGCACGCAAAAGGCGGTGACGGCCGCAGTGGCGCCGCCCAGCATCGCTTGCAGATGACCCAAGATGCGCTCGCGGGGGGTGCGAAAGCCCTGGCGCGCGCGCTGCAGGTCTCCGCGTCCACCCCACGCGGCGAGGGCTCCAAAGCCGACGAAGAGCATGTCGCGCATCAACACGCCGGTCAGGAGCAAGGCGGCGCCGAGCATGACCGTCGCAGCGGGCAGCAGGCGATCGCTGCGCGACTCGATCCGCGTCGCCGGGCGCCGGCGCAAGGCGGCCTTGCCTTGCCACACCGCCGTGCCCGTCATCGCGCCCACGGTGGCGAAGAAGAGGCCGTAGGCGCGGGTGCTGCGCTCGGCGATGGCGAGCCGCGCTTCGCTGATCTCGGCGGGTAGCTTCATCACGACCAGCGGTGCGCACAGCCAGATGGCCGAGATCAGCAGGCCGCTGATGGCGACGACGGCCATCGCGCGGACGAAAAACTCGCCCGCGCGGCGATGCAGGCGGCTGCCCTTGCGGGTCACCAGCGGCAGGGGCAAGGCGAGCAAGGAGAGGGCGCCGGCGATGGCGTGGACCACGACCAGGGGATCGTAGAGGGCTCTCATGGTCCCAGCGTAGGGGCGGGAGAGCCGCGCGCGGGGGGCTCCCGACGAACGGTCGGGCGCGGGCGTGAGCGGAAGAACGGGGGCGCGAACGGGGTCACGCCCGCTCACTCGTCCGGGTACTCGACGCGCCGCATGGCGTGGCCCGCTGCTTCGAGCCGGCGCGCGAGCTCGGCGAGGGGGCCTCGTTGTTGGGGATCGCTGGCGATGACGCTGCGCTCGCCGTGTTCGTCGATGCGAGCGAGGTCGATGGAGCCGGGGCCGCGCGCGGGGGTGAGACGCGTAAAGTCGAAGCGCGCCGTAATACCTTCGTCAAAGCACTCGGTGAAGTCGCGGGTGGCCAGGCCCCATACGCCGCTCGGATGGCGCCACCAAAGCACACAACTTTGCTCGCCGACGGCTTCACGCAGCCAGGGCGCCAAGGCGCGTCGAGTGGGGTGGTGCAGGGCGTTGGTGACACGACGCGCGTCGGCGTCGGGGATCAACTTGCGCTGTTCGCCCCAGGGCGCGACCGGGAACCGATCGACGACC
>JAUIJR010000260.1 GCA_030431075.1 Polyangia bacterium
CCCGCGTTCCACCCGGCGCAAGATGCCGTCGACACGGCCCAAGAGCTCGTGAATCCAGCCTCCCGCCACGTTGGCCGGGTCCGGGGAGGGTTTTGAGCTCGCCGCCACGGCGCGGCCGTCGGCGGATCTGCGGCTGGCCGAAGGCGCGCGCGAGCCTGTCGCCAGCTGGGCCTCGAGCTCGCCCACCCGCTCCGACAAAATGGCATTTTCGCCTTCGATCTCCGCCACCGGGCGCGACATGAGTTCGGCGTTGCGGGACTCGAGCTCGCGCAAGCGCCAGCGCAGCTCCTGCTCGCGCGCGAGCAGACCATCGACGCGGGCCGCGGCGTCCTGCGCCGACTCACCCGACCCGACCGGCTCGCCTGGCCGCCCCGCCGGCGCGGCCTCGTCACTGGCGTCCTCTTCGAGCTCGTCGATGCGGTCGCGGGCGTCTTCGAGCTCTTCGAGCAAGCGCTGCTTTTCGAGCGCGAGCAGTTCGGCTTGGCGCTGGGCCTGCGAGAGCTGGGCGCGCAGGGCGGCCGCCTCGGCGCCCCCCTCGTGCGTGGTCGCCGACCCGGGGGCGCCCGTGCCCGCGCTCCCCCCCGTCGAGTGCAACTCCGGCAGCTCGAGGTAGGTCACCTGCTCGCGCACGAACTCGGCCGCCGCGATCACGGCGAGGTAGTGGGTGAAGCGAGGCTCGGCCTCGGCCAAGCTCGTGTCGACGGACATCGAGACTTCGCCTTCGTCGTCGGCGTCATCGCGCTCGTCGACGGCGGAGCCGGCCCAGGTCGCCTCGGCCGCGTCGAGCTCGGCGTCGTACTCGGCTTCGAGCTCCAAGTCCGCGTCCTCGGGACCCAAGCGCGCCTCGCGGGCTTGGCTGCGCAGCTCGGCGTCGAAAGGCGGCGGGACTTCGACGGCGGTGTCCTCGTCTTCGTCTTCGTCCTCGTCTTCGTACTCGCCTTCGTCGTCCTCGGGCCCGCCGACCTCGAAGGCCGCGACCATGCGAGCGTCGGCCAAGGCGAACAAGCGCAGCTCGTCGAAGTTCGCCTCACAGTAGGCGGCGAAAGCGTCGAGGCTGCAGCCCCGGTCCCCCGCCGTCTCCCGCGCCGGCACCGAGAGCACCAAGGTACGCTCGCCTTCGAGCTCGTCGGCCAGGGTCTCGAGCAAGGCGGCCAAAGGTGGCGACAAGCGCTCCTCGAGCGGACCCTCTCCGCTGGGCGCGGCGTCTTCGAGCACCCCGGTCAGGTCGACCATGGCGACCTCCCAGGCCTCGTCGCTGGCGAGCTGCCCCGCGTCGGGCAAGTCGGCGAAGACCACCCCGCCGAACTGGCGCGCGTAGGCGGCGGCGCGGCGACCTCGCTCCAGGATCATCCATGCGTCGGCCTCGCCCCGCTCGGGGAGGAGCTCGGCGACGAGCGCGTCCAAGGCGCCCTCGTCGAAGCCGGCCCGCAGCTCGCCGCGGCCCAAGGCCCGCTCGAGACTCGGGTCGAGCAGCAAGCGCGCGCGCCCCCGCCACAGCTCTTCGGTGAACTGGTAGCGGCTCGCCCAGCGCGGAAGCTCCCCCATCCGCCGCCAGTGATATCCCGAGCCCGCCGCGCATTCAATCGGAGATCCCGCAGATGCCTGCTTCGCGTTGAAGCCGCCATGGCCCGGTGCTAAGTGTGGCGCCCCCCGGTGCCCCCGGGGCCACCCCCGAGGCCTTCGTCATGGACCCCAGCTTGAGAGACAAGATCGAGCAGATCGCCGATCGCCACGAGGAGCTCGCGGCCATGCTCTGCGAGCCCGAGGTCCTCGAGGACAAAGAGCAGTTCCTCAAGGTCAACCGCGAGCACGCCGATCTGAACCCGGTGGCCGAGGCCTTTGGCCGCTGGCGCAAGCTCGAGAGCGACCTCGACGAGGCGCGCGAACTGCTCGCCGACCCGGACATGAAGGACCTCGCGCGCGAGGATGTCTCCCGCCTCGAAGGCGAGCGCGAGCTGCTCGAGGCCGAGCTGACCAAGCTGCTCATCCCCAAGGACCCCAACGACTCCAAGAACGTCGTGCTCGAGATCCGCTCGGGGGCCGGCGGCGAAGAGGCGGCCCTGTTCGCCGCGGATTTGTGGCGCATGTACTCGCGCTTCGCCGAGCGCCAAGGCTGGAGCATCGAGCCGATGGGCCACTCCGAGGCGAGCGCCGGCGGACTCAAGGACGTCACCGGTCTGATCAAGGGCAAGGACGTCTACGCCAAGCTCAAGTTCGAAAAGGGTGTGCACCGCGTGCAACGCGTCCCGGCGACCGAGTCCCAAGGTCGCATCCACACCTCGACCGCGACGGTGGCCATCATGCCCGAGGCCGAAGACGTCGACATCGACATCAACCCGGCCGACATCAAGTTCGAAAAAATGCGCGCTTCGGGGGCCGGCGGTCAGCACGTCAACACCACCGACTCGGCCGTGCGTCTGACCCACGTGCCGACGGGCATCGCCGTCCACGTGCAACAAGAGAAGTCGCAGACCAAAAACCGCGAGATCGCGATGGTCCGCCTGCGCTCGCGTTTGTTGCAGATCGAGATCGACAAATACGAGAGCGAGCGCGCCGCCTCGCGCAAGTCGCAGGTCGGCTCGGGAGATCGCTCCGAGAAGGTCCGGACCTACAACTTCCCACAAGACCGCATCACGGATCACCGCGTCGGCCTCACCCGTCACAACCTCGAGGCCTTCATGAACGGCGAGATCGACGACGTGATCGAGGCGCTGCGCACCAACGACGAGGCCGAGCGCCTGGCCGAGATGCGCGAGAGTGCCGGCGCTTGATCCGGCGACTTCCCCGCTGGCCTCTCGCCATTTCCAAGCTCTCGCCTTTGCGGTAGCCTCCTCGCGTGAAGCAGTCGGTCCAAGTCGAGATCGCGGGGCAGACCCTGTCGATCCGCAGCGACGAAGGTCCCGACTACGTCCACGCTCTGGCCGAGTACGTCGACGCCCAGATGCGCGAGATGACCACCGGCAAGCGCGCGACCTCGCCGCACCGCGTGGCCTTGTTGTGCGCGATGCAGATCGCCGACGAGCTCTTCCGCGAAAAGGACCTGCACGCCCGCTTTCGGGCCAAGGTCGAAGCGCGCCTGCGTGCACTCGAGAGCGCCCTCGACGACCACGACAACTATCTGGCCGAGCTTTGAGACGCGCGGGCACAGTTGTGCCCCGTGGCGAGCATCTCCCCTTCCCCTGGCGCCCAACTTTGCTAGCTTGGGCGCCCCAACGAGGCCCCCATGCCGGGTGATTCATCCTTCCAAGCCAAATCCGACGCGCTTCGCACCTTGCTCGAGCGCGGCTACATCGAGCAAAGCTCGGACCTCGCGGCCATCGACGCCGCCTTGGCCAAAGGACCCCTCACCTTCTATGTGGGCTTCGACCCCACGGCGGACTCGATCCACGTCGGACACCTCGTGCAGGTCATGGCCATGCGCACCTTGCAGCGCTTTGGCCACCGCCCGATCTGCTTGATGGGCGGCGGCACCGCCCGCGTCGGTGACCCCACCGGCAAAACGGAGACCCGCAAGATGCTCTCCGAAGAACAAGTCGCCGCCAACACGGCCTCGATGCGCGGGGTCTTCGACCACTTTTTGGACTTCGACGCCGGCTCGGCCCACGCGGCCCGCATGGTGGACAACGCCGACTGGCTGCTGAAGCTCAACTACGTCGAGTTCCTGCGCGAGATCGGCCGGCACTTCACGGTCAACCGCATGATCGCGGCCAAGACCTACCGCGACCGCCTCGACAACGAGCAGCCGCTGAGCTTTCTCGAGTTCAACTACCAGCTCTTGCAGGCCTACGACTTCTTGCACCTGCACCGCGAGTACGGCTGCGACCTGCAAGGCGGCGGCTCGGATCAGTGGGGCAACATCATCGCGGGCGTCGAGCTCATCCGCCGGGTGCACCACGCCGAGACCAGCGCCGAAGAGCGCGACACGGTCTTTGGCTACACCACGCCGCTGCTGACCACGGCCGACGGCAAGAAGATGGGCAAGACGGAGCGCGGCGCGGTCTTCTTGGACCCCAAGCGCATCTCGCCCTACGACTACTACCAGTACTGGATCAACTGCGACGACCGCGACGTGGCCAAGCTCTTGCGCTTGTTCACCGAGCTCGAGCTCGCCGAGATCGACGCGCTCACGGCCGAGGGCGGCAAGGCCATGCGCGAGGCCAAGGCCCGCTTGGCCCACGAGGCGACGGCCTTGGCCCACGGCGCCGACGAGGCCGAGCGCGCCGCCAAGGCCGCCCGCCAAGCCTTTGGTGCGGGCGACGACTGGAGCGCGCTCGAGGCCATCGAGCTCGAAGAGTCCGAGCTCAAGCTTGTCGACTTGGTGGTGCACGAGCGCATCAAGGGCTTCAAGTCCAAACGCGAGGCCCGCCAGCGCATCGAGAGCGGCGCGGTCAAGATCGCCGGCGAGCCGGTGACCGACCCCAACCAAAGCATCAGCGCGAGCGACGGCGAAGACGACGGCGTGCACTTGCAGTGCGGCAAGAAGAACCGCTTTCGCGTCGCCTTCGGCGGCTGAGTCCCATGCCCGCCGCCTTCACCTCGATCCCCTGGCCGGTGGGCATCGTGGGCGCGGGTTGGCTCGGCCGCGCCTTGGCCCACGCCCTCGCCCGCCAAGTGGGCGCCCCCCGCGAAGACGCGGTGCTGGCCACGACCCGCTCGGGGCACTGGGCCAAGGGCGCCGAGGAACAAGGCGGGCCCCCGCCCCACGTGGACCTCGCCGCGTGGAACTCCGGAAGCCACGACGCGGATCAGCTACGCCAACACCTCGCCGGCGCGCGCAGTGTCTTCGTGGCCTGGAGCTCGGGCGGTGGCGATCAGGACCGCCGCGAGGTCTACATCGAGGGCGCCAAGAAGTTCCTCGCCGCCATCGACGGCCTGGAGCTCGCGCGGGTCGTCTATGCGAGCTCGACTTCGGCCCTGCCCAACGTGGACGCCTGGCTCGACGAAGACTGCCCGGCCTGGCCCCTCAAAGAGCGCGGCAAGGTCCAGCGCGAGGCCGAAGAGCTCATGGCCGAGACCCTGACGGCGCGCCGCACCCCCTGGGTGGTCTTGCGCTTTGGCGGACTGTACGGCCCGGGCCGTGACCTCGGCCGCCTCTACAAGCTCGACCCGACGCGCCAGCTCCCGGGGGACGGCAACGCGCCGACGAACCTGATCCACCGCGACGATGCGGTCACCTCGATCTTGGCCGCGCTGACCTTGGACCCCGAGACCTCGGCCATCGTGCACGCCGTCGACGACGATCACTGCACCCGTCGACAGATGTACCAACGCCTCAGCGAGCTGGCGAACAGCCCGGCGCCGGTGTGGGAGAAAAAGCCCCCCGAGGGCGTCGAGGGGATCGGCAAGCGCGTCGGCAACCGCCGCCTCAAGACCTTGTTGCGCGTGGAGCTGAAGCACCCCGTGCACTTGCCCGAAGCGCCGCGCTGAACGGCGCGGCGAACTACGCGCTCAGTCCGGGTCGCACACGTCCGTGCAGTAGGTCTCGACCACGCCGGTGCGCAAGAAGTTCTCGACGGTCTGGCCGGCCTCGGGGATGCCGCCGAGCTTGCCGTGGGGGTCTTCGCCTTCGCTCATCGGGAGGTTGACGATGGGCTCGGGCGGCAAGCCGAAGTCGTACTCGACCATGGCCGAGCCCGTGTAGGGCTGCGACACGACGTCGATGCCGAACAGGTCCGGACGCGCCGCGGGGCCGACTTGGGGGATGCCCAGCTCGCGGGCCATGAGGTGCGCGCCCAAGGTGGTCACCTGGTGATCACCGATGCTGACCAGGCTCAGCACCTCTTTGGCCGTCGAGCCCGGGAGCGGGTCGTTGATGATGTGGCGCGAAAAGCCCGAGGGCTCGGCGCGGTCCCACTCGATCTGCACCAGCTCGATCAGCAAGCGCAGATCGATCTTGTCCGGGTAGGTCGTGTCGATGAGCGCGAAGAAGTCCGCGAAGTTCACCGAGCGGTTCAACAAGAGGTTGTAGGGCTGGCCGGGCACGGCCAAGACCCCGCGCTGCACGTGGGGGCTCAAGGCCATGTAGGGGCTGCCGAAGATGCCGCCTTGGCTGCCGCCGAAGTACCAACTCTCCGAGGGGTCGACCAAGCTGCCGTTGGGCCCGGTCATCAGGGGGTCTTGCGCGAAGGAGGTGCGCAGCATCTCCATGGCCACGAAGGCGTTCAAAAATCCCTGCTGCAGGCGGTCGGGCACGGTGTGGAAGTCGTCGATGTGCCCCGTAGTCAACATCGTGGCGATGTTGCCCAGGTCGTCCTCGGCCATGCCCACCCAGTCGGTGGCGAAGACGATGACGTTGCCGTTCGCACAAAAGTCGACCAGGTGCGAGGCCGCGATCTGCGTGCGCGAGCCCAGCATCCCGTGCCCGTAGGCCACGAGCTTGGCCGGCGTGTCGTAGGCGGACTCCGGCACGTGGATCAGCACCGGGTAGGTGGCCGTGCCGTTTTGGGCCGGCAAGCCGTCGCTGCCGTACTGCAGCGAGCCACCTGACTCGGGCGTGTCCAAGAACAAGGGCACGGTGACGTCGACCTCGATGCGCATGGCCACCCCCGGGTAGGGATCCATGTCCACCGAGACGACCTCGTACTCGGGGCCGCCGCTCGGCAGCGCCTCCATGCCCGCGTCGCGAATGTGTACGGCCCGCTCGGTGATGTTGGCGTCGCTGGCGGTGCTGAAGTCCCACGCGAGCTGGAGTTCCTCGCGGTCGATGCCGGCTTCGTCGAGACGCTCGAAGATGTCCGCGTACAGGCCCCGACGCGCGTCGACCGAGGGCTCCTCGCTGGCCGTCTCGTCGCGCAGCGCGGCGAAGGCCGGGCTGGCCTCGAGGGTCTCGCCTTCGGCGTCGACCAAGTTGCGCACGGCCGCGATGTAGCGGCGCCCCGGGTCGAGCTGGATGGCCGGACGGATCAAAAAGGCGCGACGCTCGTCGTCGTCGTGCGACATGTCGAACTCGGCCCAGTGCGGCACGCGCTCGAGGGTCTCGGCGTCGAGCAGCACCGTGGGCGAGCCGGACGCGAGCGAGTCCTCGATCGTCACGGGCGTCGGCAGCCCCGTGGTGGTCGCCCCGGGGAAGTGGGCCATGAGCGTCGAGGCCATCGAAAAGCCGTCGCTCATGTTGAAGCTGCTCGTGTCCGGCGTGTAGCCGGCACCCACCGGCATCATCGGGCCGGCCAGGGCCAAGCGACGCCCCGTGTTCGAGCTCCCGTCTTCGACCGAAAAGACGTTGTTGGGGAAGGGCAAGGCGCAGTGCGTGGGCACGAGCGGGTCACAGTCGAGCTGGGGCCAGTCGACCTCGGGCTCGATGGGCCCGGTGTCCTCGCCGGTCTCGCCTTCTTCTTCGCTGGTCTCGCCCTCGCTCGCTTCGCTGGCTTCTTCGCCGCCGCCTTCGGCCGAGCCGCCCCCGCCCGTGCAGGCTATCAAGCTCAGACTCGAAGAGACCACGAGGGCACACGACGCGCAGCTGCGAACGAACCAACGACACATGCCGGCAGGCTATCACCGGGCCGATGGGGCCCGTGCGAGCGCTTGATCACACGCCCGCGCGCGGCCAAGCGCGGTGCTACGCCGGCCTGTGCACGGGCATTTGCGTGGGTCTCATTGGCCCGAGAGCCAGCGATCCAGCGCTTCGTCGGTCACCGTCGGGGCGACGTCCTCTTGCCACGATTGGGCCAAGCGCCCCCACTCGTCGACCCGTCGCGCGGCCACCAGGCCCCGCGCGACGGCGGCCCCTCCCGCGCTCGCGGCCCGCGACATCACCCGCTGCAAGTCGAGCTCGCGTCGCGCGTGG
>JAUIJR010000261.1 GCA_030431075.1 Polyangia bacterium
GCCCGGGCGATCCGATCGCGTCGGTTTTGCAGGGTCGCTTCGATGGTCTCCGGGGCCTCGGCCTCGAGGGCGCGGCGGGCCGCGTAGGCGCGCTGGGTCGCGGCCTCGTGGGCGGCCTTGGCCTGGCCTTCGGCCTCGGCGAGCGCTTCGTCGGCCGTGCGCTCGCGGGCGCTGGCCAGGGCTTGCGCGTCCTCGCGGGCGCGCTCGTTCGCGGCCTCGAGCAAGGCGCGCTCGCGGACCATCGATTCGCGCGCGGCCTCGCGGGCGCGGGCTTCGGCCAGCCGGGCCTCGCTGCTCGCGTGGACGGCCGCGTCGGCTTCGCGCAGCGCGTCGCGTCGCGCTTGGACTTCGGCGCGGGCGGCCTCGAGGGTGGCCGCGTCGACCGTGGCCGGGGGCTCGGCCGTCTCGAGCGATCGCTCCCTGGCGTCGTCGTCGCCGAGCTCGCGCAGCCGTCCGCGGGCGTGGGCCAAGGCCAGCGCTGGATCACGCGCGGCGTCTTCGCCGGCGTCGAGATCCCGATCGTCGGGGCGCCGCAACAAGGCGAGCTCGTCGAGTCGGCCTTTGCGCTCGCGCTCGAGTTGCTCACGTTGGGCGACGCGGGTGCGCGCGAGCTCGAGATCCTCGGTGCCCGCCCGGTCCGCGGCGCGGGCCAAGTCGGCCTCGGCTTCGCGCACGGTCTCGGCCGCCTCGCGCGTGGCCCCGTGCACCGACAAGGCGAGACGGATCTGGCCGGGCAGCTCGAGCGCGAGCTCGCGTCCGACCGGGCCCTCGAAGGGCGTGTCGGGGTCGAGGGCGACGGTCTCACCATCGAGCGCGAGCTTGTGATCGCCGAGCTCGGGGCCGGCCTCGATGCGCAGGCTCGGCGCGCCGGCGCGCAAGGTGGCGCGCGCGATGGCCAGGGCGTCGTGGGCCTGGCGCAGGGATTCGAGACCGGCGGCGTCGAGGGGGAGGGTCGCCAGCTCGGCGTCGATGGCTTCGACGCGCGCTTCGAGCTCCGCGAGCTGGGCGACGCGAGCTTCGAGCCGTCGCACCCGCGCCCAGGTCTCCAGGCGCATCGTCTCGCGGTGGGCCTCTTCGACGGCGGCCTCGGCGGCCGCGCGGGCGGCGAGCGCGGCGGCGTGGGCGGCATCGGCTCCCTCGCCGGCGGGCGCGGTGTCCTCCCCGTGCGCTTCGACCTTGGCCGCGAGGGCCTGGGCTGCGTCTGCGCTCTTGTCCGCGCGGGCGATCAATGCGTCGCGCGCCTCGAGCTCGCGCCCGGCGCTGGCTTCGGCGAGGGCGAGCTTTTCGAGCTCGCGCTCGATCTCTCGCAGCTGCTCGCGCTGCGCCGCGATGCGGGTGGCCTGAGTCTCGGCCTCGAGCAGCTGGGGCCGAAGCTCGGCGAGCTGGCGACGCGTGCGCTCGAGATCTTTGGCGAGCTCGTCGCAGCGCGCGGCGTCCTTGTCGAGTCCGGCCAGCCGAGCCTCGAGCTCGGCGAGACGCGTCTGCGCGGCCTCGAACTCGGCTTCGGCCTCGGCCCAGGCTTTTTTGGGCTTGGGGGGCGAGGCCTTGGTCCAGTGGCGCTGGTAGGCGGCGGTGATGCGCTCGAACAAGCCGGCGTCGTCACGCTGCGCGTCGAGCTCGTCGAGCTCGACCAAATCTCGGGGGGCGTGATCCTTCCCGCTGCGCTTGGGTTGGGCCAAAGCCCGCGCCAAACTCTCGCTGCCGCCGAGCTCGGGCGCGCCGAGGCCCTCGCCCTGGTCGAAGCGCAAGGCCCGGTAGAGGGCCTGGTCGACCTCGTCGCGGAAGATGGCCGCCATCGCATCGTGGGCGCGCGCCCCTTGCAGGTCTCGATGCTCGCGGCCGCGAAGCTGCAAGGTCGTGCCGCGATCTTTGAACCAACTCTTCGCGTAGACGACCTCGAGGTCGCCAAAGCTGAGCTCGGCCTCGACGCGGGTGGGGCGGTCCTCGCCGTCGACGGGGCGCACGGCCCGAAGATCCGCGCGCGTCGAGTTGTCCTTGGCCGACAAGAGCAAGTCGAGGGCCTCGAACAAGCTCGACTTGCCCGACTCGTTGGGCGCTTGGATGACGGTGAGCCCCTGGGGGTCCAGCTCGAGCTCGGCCGCCGTGATCCCGCGGAAGTTCTCGACGCGCAGGCGATGGATCCTCATGGCCCAGCCTCCGGGTCTCGGGCCAAGCGCAACAACAAGCCCAACGCGTCGCGGGCGGTGCGGGCGTCCTCGGCTCGGCTCGGGTCTTCGCTGCCGGCGCGCGCGCGCAAGAGCTCGAGGCCCTCGGCCGCCCAGCCGTAGAGCTCCAAGGCGGTGAAGTCGTCGTCTTCGGGCAAGATGGCGACGTCGCGGTGACGTTGTGGCTGCTCGAGCGCGGCGAAGAGGTCGCGCTGCGCGTCGAGGATCGACTCGATCTCGGCCCACTGGCCCAAGCTGGCCGAGCCGCGCAAGGCGAGCTTCACGATCGCGCGGCGCTTGTCCTCGATGGCATCGAGGGCGTCACGCAGGACCTGGGGCCCCCGGCTCGCGCTGAGCTCGACCTCTGGGCGGTGAAAGTGCCACTGCCCGATCTGGACCGCCTCGACGCGGGGGTCTTCGCCCTCACGCAGCTCGACGAGCAAGGCCTGGCCGGGGTCGATCTCGCGGTAGGCGGTGGGCTCGGGCGCCCCGGCGTACCAGCAGTGGGGGGCGACCTCGGTGCGGGAGTGGCGGTCGCCCAAGGCGAGGTAGTGAAGCTGGCCCTCGCGCGCAGCCGCGTCGACGCGCGCCATGGAGATCTGCGCTGGGTTCTCGCGGTCGGGATCCAAGCGATCCACCGCCCCGTGCGCCACCATCACGCGAAAACCGGGCGGGGCCTCGACTTCGTCCAAGGCGGCGGCGACCAGATCGCGCAGCGGCCGTTTGGAGTGCCAGGGGACGCCCACGACCTCGACACCCGCGCAAGGCGAGCGAGGGCGGGTGTCGTCGAGGACTTCGACTTGCGCGGGCAAGTCGCGCACGAAGCTCGGTCGCGTGTAGACGCTGCTCGGATCCAGGCAGTCGTGGTTGCCCGGCAACAAGTAGACGGGCACGTCGAAGCTGCGCAGGGCATCGAAGGCGCGCGCGAGCGTGCGGCGGTCGACCTGGTTGGTCTCGAAGACGTCGCCGGCCACGACCACGAAGGCGCAGTCGCGCTCGGCCGCCTCGGCGGCCATGGTCTTGATGGCCTCGAAGCGGGCCTCGGAGAAGCGCGCTTGGGCCTCGGCATCGAGGTAGTGCCGGGTCATGCCGAGCTGCCAGTCGCTCGTGTGCAAAAAGCGGATCATCGAGGATGAAGGGGGCGGGCCGCGGGGCTCACCATAGCGTGTCGCGTAGACCGGAGTTGCGATGGACGCGACGGCCGAGCGCGTCGCGCAAGGTGGCCTCGTCGGCGGCCAGGGTCAAGGCGCGGCGCGCCCGGGTGACCCCGGTGTAGACCAGCTCGAGCGTGCAGATCCGTGAGCTGCGGCGCGGCAAGACGACCACCACCTGCTCGAACTGCGAACCTTGGCTCTTGTGGATCGACATCGTGAAGACGGTCTCGTGCCGGGGCAGTCGCGCGGGGCTCAGGTAGCGTACGCCGCCTTCGCGCGTGGGGTCGGCGAAGGCGATCTCCCGACGGCTGGGGTCTTCGCGGTGGCGTACCACCACGCCGACGTCCCCGTTGTACAAGCCGAGCTCGTGATCGTTTTGGGTGACCATCAGGGGCCGACCCAAGGGCCAGGGGTCGCGCGGATCCCAGCCGGGGTAGGCGGCCTCGAGCCAGCTTTCGACGCGCGCGCCGAGGGCTTGGACTCCGTTGGGGCCGCGCCGGTGGGCGCAGGTGATCCGCAAGCGGGAGAGCTGGGCGAGCAGCTCGTCGGCCGGGTCCCCGCGCCGCGCGCCTTCGATCAATGGGCCGTAGCCGGCCAAGGCCAGCCGACGCAGGCGATCGAGGGCCGGGCTGCTCGGGTCGGGGCTGGCGATCCACTCGAGATCCGTGGGCGCGTCGCGCTCGCGTTCTCGTCGCGCGCGGGCGGCCTCGAGCACGGCCATGGCCGCCTCGGTCGGTGCCTCGCGGCTTTGCAAGGCGCGGGCGAGCGCCGCGATCCCGCTTTGGGCGTCGAAGCGATGCACGCGATCGAGGGTGACGATCGCGTCGGCGATGCCGGTGCGGGGCGCGAGCTCGGGGGTGGGCAGCGCGGCCAGGGCCTCGGCCAAGCGGGGATCGGCGGCGGCCGTCTCCGCGCGCGCCGAGGCCGACAAGCGCAGCTCGCTTCCCGGTGGCCCGCAGATGTCGCCGAGCACCGCACCGACTTCGACCGAGGCCAGCTGGTTGCGGTCGCCCAACAAGATCAAGCTGGCGGCGGGGTCGACCGCCTCGACGAGCTTGGCCATCAGCGCCAAGGAGATCATCGAGGCCTCGTCGATGATGACGAGATCGTGGGGTAGGGGGTTGGCAGCGTCGTGCCGAAAGCGCGAGCGGCTGTCGCCGCGCGGGCCGAGCAGGCGGTGCACGGTGGTCGCCTCGAGGGCTTCCAAGGTCGCGCGGTCGGCCTCGTCGGCGACCAGAGATCCGATCTCTTCGAGGATCGACTCGCGCAAGCGGGCGGCCGCCTTGCCGGTGGGCGCGGCCAGGGCGATCCGCAGTCCGGGGCTGTCTTCGTCCGGGGCGGCCATGGCCCGCGCTTGTTCGAGGCGCGCCAACAAGAGCTTTTTGACGGTGGTCGTCTTGCCGGTACCCGGTCCGCCGGCGATGACCAAAAAAGATCGCAAGCAGGCGCGCACGATGGCCAAGCGCTGACGGTCGAGCTCGGGCGGCGCGCTCGAGGCTTCGCGCAAAGGTGGGGCGGCGATGCGGTCGAGGGTGCGCGCCAAGATGGCCGCGTCGAAGCTTCGCGGCGGGGCCTCGACGCGGGCACGCAGGGCCCGGGCCAAGCGGCGCTCGTAGTCGAAGCTGCGCGCGAGGTACAAGCGCGTGCCTTCGAGCACGAGGGGGCGCGTCGCAGCTTCGTCGGCTTCGCGCACGAGGGAGCTTTGGCGCAAGATCGCCAGCCACGGCGCCAGGGCGGGCAATTCGGGGGCGCCCTCGCCCTCGGAATCCGGGAGGGCGAAGGGCGCCTTCGCGAGCTCGGCCAGATCCAAGCAGACGTGGCCGGCCCGACGCGCGCGCATCAGCAGCTCCAAGGCCAACTCGAGCTCCGGCCCGCCATCCCCGAGTCGCGCGAGGCGTTGCGCGATCAGCTGGTCGCCCAAGGCGGAGAGGCCCGCGGCTTCGCGTTCGCCCGACATGGCCGCACGCCAGCTGGTCTTCATCGTCGACCTCCTTGGCCCGCGCCCGAGGGATCGTGAAAGAGAGCATCGAGGGCGTCGAGGCAGGCGTCCTCGGGTCGATCGAAGAACACACCGTAGCTCTCGCCGCTCATCGAGCGCGGCGTGTCGGCGCCGATCATGCCGCGCAAGAATAGATAGTAGACGCCGCCGAAGTCCCGCGCGGGATCGTAGCTCGACCCGAGACGCGCGCGCAGATGACGGTGCGCAGCCAGGGCGTAGAGGTGATACTGCAGGTGGTAGTCGTGGCTTTGCATGGCCTCGACCAAGCGCGGCGGGGCGTAGTGACTGGGGCCGCTACGAATCCGGTCGGGCTCGCCCAGCCAGTTGGACTTGTAGTCGACGACGAAGTAGCGCAGCTGCCCGCTCGCATCGGGGGCGCGCATGAACAAGTCGATCGAGCCGGTCAAAAATCCACGGGCGGGGGCCGAGAACTCCATCGTTTGCCAGCGCTCGAGCACGGCGGGCGGAAAGGCCGGCGAAGGCGAGCGGGTCCGGGCGATGGCGGCGGCGAAGTCCGCGGCCCGCACGGCGTGCGAGGGCTCGCGGCTCGCGTACCCCCCGGCGATCGGCAGCTCGAAGGCGAGCTCATCGATGCGATCGCGGCGGCCGAGCTGGGCCAAGCACCACTCGCCGAGCGGCCCGCCCCAAGGCGTCTCGATGCACGCGCGCAAGCCCGTACGCAAGCTCGCCAGGTGTTGGGCGGCGATGCCGTGCGCGCTCATGGTCTCTTCGAGCAGGGCCTCGAAGCTGGCTTCGTCGTCGAGCTCCGCAAAGTCCACGCGCTCCAAAAAGGCGTGCAAGAAAGTGCCCGCGTCGGTGCCCCGGGCAAAGCCCGCGAGAGGCAGCGCGCCATCGTCGGTATCGGCGCCGCTGCCCTCGTCGTTGTCGACCACGATCGCGCCGGGACCCTCGAGCTCGCGGGGATCCAAGTCTTGGCCCTCGGCCTCGGGGCTGCCCTCGATGATGATCTGGGTCGCGCCGTGCACCAAGCTCGAGTAGCTCGCCCGCCGCCACGCTCGGTCCAGATCCATGCGCGTGAACTCCCGAGCGGCCAGCGGCGTGTCGTCCACGGCCGGCGGGCTCCAGCTGCCGGCTTCGGGCTCGTCTTCGATGGCGTGGGCTTCGATGTGATCCCCCAGGCCTCCGAGGGTCTCGACGACGATCTCGCGGAGTTGCTCGGGCTCGAACTTCTTCGGGGCGCCGGCCGCCAGCAGCGGCATCAGACCGTCCTTCTTGAGCGTACTCGTCGAGTTGTTGCCCCAGTCGACATGAAGGCGATGTCGGGCGCGCGTCAGCGCGACGTAGAGCCGGCGGCGGGCCTCTTCTTGGGCGCGTTGGCCCTCGAGTTTGGCGGCGGCCTTCCAGGCTGGACCGCCGATCGGCCCGAGTACGAGACGCCGTCCGTCGAGATCCGAGACCAGCGCTCGGTCCTTCAGCGAACCCGCGGCGGGGGCGAAGGGCAAGAAGACGACCGGATACTCGAGGCCCTTCGAGGCGTGCACGGTGGCGATCTCGACGGCGTCGTCGTCCCGGTCGAGACGCATCAACTCGGACTCCGGCCGGTGCTCGTTCGACTGGCGCCGCTCGGCCAAAAAGCGCGACAAGGCGAGGGGCCCCAGGCGCGACTGCATCTGCTCGCGGTGCAAGAGCTCGGCGAGGTGCTCGTAGTTGGCCCAGGCCCGGGCGCCCTCGTCCGAGTCGGCCAGGCGCAAGGCGAGGCCCAGGTCCGAGGCGAAGGCACGCCAGGCTCGGGCGAAGCCGTGGCGCGTCCACAGCTCCGCGTAGTGGGCGTTGCGGGCCAGCGCGGCCTCGAGGGCCTCGCTTTGGGCCTCGAGCGTGTCGAGCGGGGGCGCGCTCGGGTCTCGCATGAGCGGCGAAGCCAGCAGCGCGCGGGAGCGCTTTGCGTTGCGCGGCGCGAGCCAAGCGTCGAGGGCGAGGCTCACCCATCGCGACTCGTCGGTCTCGAACACACTCTTGCGGGCGCGCCGGACGGCGGGGACGCCACGTCGGCGCAGCTCGGCTTCGATGCCCGTCGCTTGGCCGTGGTTGTTGACGAGGATGGCGATGTCCCCGGGCGTGAGCGGGCGGTCGGGCTCGTCGCGGACGAGGCGTAGACCCGAGCTCAAGGCTTCGACGACGCGATCACCGATCTGGGCGTAGGTGATCCGCTGATGTTCGGCCGCCGAGCGCCCGCTCGAGTACGGGCTCGGTGGAAAGTGGGTCAGCACGAGAGGTTCGAGCGCGCGGCCTTCGGCGTCGCGCAGGCCGGGTCCCTCGTGGTGGGCGCCGACGGGTTCATACTCGATGCCCGGCGCCAGCACGGGGTCGAGGGCGTACAAGGCGTTGAGCGCCTCGACGACTCCGCGATCGCTGCGAAAGTTCGTGTTCAGCGCGTAGCTCCGATGGGCGGCCTTGCGCGCGTCGAGGTAGGTGTCGATGTCCGCGCCGCGAAAGCGGTAGATCG
>JAUIJR010000262.1 GCA_030431075.1 Polyangia bacterium
GTTGGGGCCGCCGTGACCGATCACCCCCAGCTCGAGCAACTCGTGGCCGACATCGTCGACAGCGGACGTGGTCTCGGCATCTCGAGTCTACGTGCCGACCGTCTCACCCCGACCCTGGTCCGAAACCTGGCCCGCGGCGGGTACCGAACGATCACCGTCGCCTCCGACGGAATCTCGCGGCGCATGCGAGAGGTCTTGGACCGGCGCATCAAAGAAGAGTCGCTCATCGAGGCGGCGAGGCTCGTGAAGAGCCAAGGGCTGCACAAACTCAAGGTCTACCAGATGCTCGGAGTTCCCTCGGAGGACGAGGACGACGTCGAAGAGCTGATTCGCTTCTCGCTCGAGCTGTCCAAGATCGCACGGCTCACGCTGACCTTCTCGACCTTCGTCGCCAAGCGAAACACGCCCATGGACCGCATGCCCTTCGTGGGGATCAAAGAAGCCGAAGCGAAGCTTCGACGGATCCGCGCCGGCCTGAAGGGGCGCGTGCAGATCCGACCGCAACCGCCCAAGTGGGCGTGGGTGGAGTACGAGCTCGCCCAACGGGGCTACGAGGTCGCCGAAGCTGCGATCGAAGCCGTGCACGCCGGCGGCCGCTTCGCCGACTGGCGGCGTGCCCTCCGAGCGCTGCCTCCCGTCTCGCGTAGCCCCGTCTACGGAGATGAGGCTCGCCGCTCACAGCGACGCGGTTTCGCACGCGACAAGCCGCGTCTGCCCCTTTTGGGATGATGCTGACGCACACGGCCCTAGGTTGGCCCCCACCAGGTGCACGCCCGACGGGTCCCACGCATCGCCTTGCGCTATAGTCTCGGGATGCGTTGCCCTTCAAAAATCGTGTTGGCGAGTGTTCTGCTCTCCTCGAGCGCCTGCGGCGAGAGCGAGGGTGGCGGCGACACCATCGACGCCTTCACGGACACGGGCGAGTCGGGCTTCACCGCGGGCACCTCCACCGGGGAGAGCAGTGCCTCGGCCGGTGGTGAGAGCGAGTCGACGGGGACGGACTCGAGCTCCGGAGCCGATACCACGGCGACGACGGACGACACGGGCAGCACCAGCGGGGATGGCGATGGTGATGGGGACGGCACAACGGGTGGAGACGGGGACGGAGATGGCGACGGGGACGGCGACGGCACCACGGGGGGAGATGGTGATGGCGATGGGGACGGAGATGGCGACGGCGATGGCGACGGAACGACCGGAGGCGACGGCGACGGCGACGGTGATGGCGACATGTGCGGGGCGCCGGCCAACCACATCACCTGTGATGCTGCGAGCAGCAATCCGAACCAGGCTCAAGCAGTGGGCTTGAACTGCCCCGGCGACGCGACGAACTCGACACAAACCACGGCGATGAGCTTCACCTCGAGCGCATCAAACGCGTGGCGAGTTGCGCACCAGTACGGAAGCAGTGGGGACTGGCAGGCCCGCGAAGGCGAACAGATGCTTTTGATCACCACCGGAACGCTCAGCGCCCCGAGTGGCGGCATCATCACCCAGAGCAATGGTCACCACCCCGGGATCGGAGGTGACAACACGAACCCCAACAACGTCCAGACGCTGCCCGGGCCCATCAACCCGGTCAACGGATCGAGCGGGACCCCCTTCATGGGCTGCGACTTCATCAACGACTGCTCGGACAGTCTCCAGGCACAGTGGGCCCTCGGCGGACAGGCAGCCTACGACCTCATCTGGTTCGACTTTAGCGTCGACGTGCCGCCCGAGACCTACGGGTGGACGATGGAGTTCAACTACTTCACGGCGGAGTATCCCGAGTACGTCGGCGACGAGTTCAACGACATCTTCACGGTGTGGTCGACCTCGGAGGCCTACGTGGGCAACGTCTGCTTCGTCGACGGCGAGCCTTGCACCGTCACCGCCCTCGCGTCGGCCATCGCCAACACTGGCGCCGGTGGAGCGCCCCCCGGCAGCCCCCGCCTGGCCGGCACCGGCATGTCCTCCTCGGAAGGCGGCGCCACCGGCTGGTACCAAATGGAGGGTCCCTCTTTGCCCGGTGAGAACCTCACCTTGACCTTCGCCTTTTTCGACATGGGTGACGCGTGGTGGAACTCGGTGGTGCTCTTGGACAACTGGCGCTGGAACTGCGAGGGCTGCGATCCGACCATCCCGGGCGATTGCGGCGTCAATCCCGTGCCCCAGTAGGTCAAAGGCGCGGGTCGCGGGCAGCGCCGGCCGAAGTGCCGCCGCCGGAATGGCGCGCGTGCCCCGTGCGTCGGAAGTTCGCCGGGCCAATTGCGGCCTGGTAGGCTTCTTCGACCGTGCAGTGGGCCAGCGAATTGCTCCTCTTGGGCACCATGACCTCTCTCGATGGGGTCGCGCCGCCGCCTGACGAGGTCGAGATCCAAGCGAGCGAACTCCGCTACATCTCGGCGAGCTGGGAGGAGGTCGTCGTACGCGGTCGCCCCTGGGTGCCCTTCAAGCGCTTGGCCACCGTCGAGCGCGGGACCCGTTTCATCGTCCGCGGCGAGGTCCCCAGCCGCGATGACGCTGGCTGCAAGGGTGAGCCTTGGTACGCCGTCTGGCCCTTTGGCTTTGTCTGTTCGCTACATGTTCGCGAGGCCGAGTCGGGGCCCGAGCTCAAAGGCGTGGATGCCGTGGATCCGAAGCGGCGCGTGCCCTTCAACTACGCCTTCGTCCGCGAAGATGGCGCGGTCATGTACGAGAACTACGGGGCGTTGGAAGATGGCGTCCCGAGCCGCCCGCTCACCAAGGGCATGAGCTTGGCGGTCGAGCGCAGCGTCGAATTCAACGGCGAGCTCATGGTCAAGACGACGCACGGCGAATACGTCCCCAAGTCGGCCGTTCGCTGGGGCGGACAGGGCTCGAGCTGGTCGGGCGTCGTGATCGAAGGGCGCCATCAAGGCCCGAGTTTCGCGTGGGCGGCCAAGGACAAGGTCGTCGTCCGTGACGCCCCCACCAGCGCCGGCAAGCGGATCGGTCGGCTCAAACGCCGGCAACGCGTCCCCCTCTTGCGCAGCCAGGGGACCGGGAAGCATCGCTGGCTCGAGATCGCGGCCGGCCGATGGGTGGCCGCCGACGACCTCAACGAGGTTCACATCAGCAGCCCACCCCGCGGTGTGCTCGACCGCGATCGGGTCGCCAAGACTGGCAACGACCAGTGGATCGACGTGGACTTGGGCGAGCAAGTGCTCGTCGCCTACCGCGGTGAACAGCCCGTCTTCGCCACGCTCATCAGCAGTGGCCGCAGCCACGGCACTCCCATGGGCAACTACCCGGTGTGGGCCAAGGTCGCCAGCATGGACATGGCCAACCAGCCCTACGAGGACCGCCCCTACTTGGTGCAGGGCGTGCCTTGGGTGTTGCTCTTCCAGGGGCACAACGCCCTTCACGGCGCCTATTGGCACGACGGTTTCGGCCGCAAGAAGAGCCACGGCTGCGTCAACTTGGCGCCCCTGGACGCGCGATGGATCTTCGAGTGGGCCGGGCCGCAGATGCACGAGGGCTGGTCGGGATGGCTCCCGTCGACCTTGGAGTACTCGGTGATGGTGCATGTCCGCGATTCGAGTCGGCCCAAAGGTCAGCAGTGGACCCAGCAGCGCCGCATCGGACCCCCCGACCGGGAGAAGGAGGCGGCGCTCGCCGCTGCGGCGGAGGAGCGTCGGGCCGAAGAGCTCGCCGCCGCTGAAGCGGCCGCAAACTTCCTGCCCCCGACCGAAGGCGTCGGAATTCCGGGCAGTCCGCCTCGCCTCGAAGCAGGACCGCCCCCCAGCTTTGGGAGCCCACCGGCCGAATACGGCCGAATTCCCGAGGGCCTCGGTCGTACGCCACCCTCGGGCTGAGTGGCGACCGGGCGCAAGGCGCGCAGCGTTGGACTGGAATTTGCTCGTCATTCGGCCGAGACTCCGGGCCCACGCGCCATGATCCGCCCGAACGGAACCACGACCGCCTCTGTCTTTCGCCGCCTCGCTTTGGGCCTGACCCTTGGCCTCGCCCTGCCCATGGCCGTGTCGGCTTGTACGGGCGGCGCGAAGATGGGTGAGCTCGAGGTGCCCGCCGAGGGCGTTGCGCTTCGCTACGACCTGGTACCGGGCTCGATCTTCGAGGGCACCATCGCCTCGAAGCGTTCCGACGGCAGCGTCGGCGGCAACCAAAGCACCCGCAAGCTGGACATCAAGGCCGAGCTGACGGTGATGGGTCAGCGCGAAGACGGGGCCACCCAGCTCGACATCGTCATCAAAGAGATCGCGGTGGGTTGGGTCGTCCCCAACTCGCCGGTGAACCTGGAGAGCTTCGTCGAGAACGCCAAGACCCGCCTTCGTGGCATGAAGATCTCGATGTTCTTGGCCCCCACCGGCGAGGTCGTCGAGTTTCCCGGCGTCCCCGACGATCTGCCCCAAGAGGACCAGTTCTTGATGGAGCTCGTCCTCGACGGCATCGAGCAAGCCTTCTACCCCGTCCCCGAGCGACCCCTGAAAAAGGGCGAGAGCTGGGACGACGAGCGCGAGCGTGGGCGCAAGGGCAAGCTCGGCCGCTACTACAAAGAGACCACGACCTCGACCTTCGAGGGCCTCTTCGCCCCCGATACGCCGCCCCCCGCCCGAGTGGCCCGTCTGGACGTCGACGCCGAGCGCATCGAAACCATCACCACCAAAGAAGGTGGGCACGAGACGAAGTACGTCGACGAAAAAGCGATCGTCTTCGACATCGACGCAAACTTCTTGTCCTCGATGGAGGGCAAGCGGACCAAGTACGACGGCGACGCCGTCTCCCGCATGGAGTTCCGCGCGAGCTGGCGCTCCACGGACAAAGCCGCCGTGGCCCAGACCGTGAAGCAGACGATCGCGGACCCCTGCAGCGACGACTACGTCGGCGGTGAGGACTGCACCGACCCCTGCTCGAGCAACTATCTCGGCGAAGAGGCCTGTACCCCCGAAGGCGAAACGCCCGCGGAGGCGGTGACCGATGAGGCCACCGAAGGGGCCGCGACCGAGTCCGCAGCCGAAGGCGCGGCCGAGTCTGCCGACGAACAACCCGAGTCGGAGTAGGCGGACCGCCGCGGACTCAGGGACCGGCGCCTAGTCCTCGGCCGGCCCGGCTTCGACCCGGGCGCTTTGGGTCTTCCCGCCTCGGTCGAGCTCGAGCTGGACCTCCTGACCGAGCTGAAGCCGGTTGGGAGACAAGAGCATGTCCGCCGCGCGGGCGCCCATGCTCTCGACCGACTTGCCGTCGATGCTGGTGATCTCGTCGCCAGGCTGGATGCCGGCCTCGTCGGCCGGTCCCCCGACATCGACCCAGACCACCCAGAGACGTTCGCGCGGATCCCCGGTGGGCTCCTCCTCTTCGGCGTCGAGGTCGGTCCCGGGTGGGCGCGGCCGGTCGTCCCAGCTCAGCTCACGGGTGTTCATGCCGAGCTCGCCGCGGCCCTCCTTGTCCACCACCGCGCTGTTGATCCCGCGGACTTCGCCCAAGTCGAGGGTCTCGCCCGCTTCGATCTCGTAGTCCGCCTGGGCTACCGCCCCGCCGCCCGAGCCGAAGCTGACCGAGGGATCCATGAAGACCACCATCCCCTTGCCGGCTTTCACCTTGCGCGCCGTGAACTCGCCGTCGCTGTCCGTCTTGGTCCCCGCACCCATCATCATCGCCATCGCCTGCGAGGGATCGAAGCCCCCATCTTCGGGGATGACCATCACCATCATCTTCGCGATGGGCTTGCCTTCGAGCGCATCGACCAAGGTACCTTCGATCTGCCCAAAGCCCTCGAGTTCGAGGTCGACCGAGGCCTTTTGCTCGGCCGCCAGCTCGACCTCGGCCTTCGCCGTGCCCGCGTTGGCATCCACCCGCAGCTCGTACTCGCCGGCCTCGAGACGCTCGAAGCTGTACCGCCCGTCCGCGCTGCGCACCCGCTTCGAGCGCGGGTTCGGGCCGCGCAGGGTGATCGTGTACTCGTCGACGGGGCCTTTGTCCCCGGTGACCTTCCCTTCGAGCGTAGCGAGACTTTGCAGGGTCAAGGTCAGCGTCGAGCCCGGCGTCACACCGCCCTCGCGGACCTTGGACCCTCCCTTGTCCCCTTCCGCCACGACCACGTACTTCTTGCTCGGGCGCAGGTTCTTGATGACGAAGTGCCCGGCCGCATCGGTCAGCACCGGAGGCTCGGCGAAGTACTCCGGCAAGCTGAAATCGCTGGGTCCCTCGTCCTCCTCTTTCGGGGGCAAGACCCCCTCGTTGCGCTCCTTCTTCGGCGCCTTGGGACGCGCCGGCCCCACCATCTCGCCGAAGTCCGACTGGTCGATATCCAGCCCGGCGCGCACCCACGCATCTGCGACGGGCAGCCCATCCCCATCGAGCACCACGCCGCCGATCTCGCCATTCGTCGAGACCAAGGTGATCGTGAAGTTGCTGCGCTGCTCGGCGTCCGCGAGTTCGACGAGCAGCTCGGCGCCGCCGACCTCTTCGTCGATGCCCGCTTCCTCGCCGGCCAGGGCCATCCGGCGCCCTCGACGGTCCGTCACCGAGACCATGTACTCCCCGGCGTCGTAGCCGCGGGCTACGTAACTGCCGTCTTCGCCCGTGGGAAAGCCTCGACCGACGCCACCCCGGGCGGCCGCCCCGAAATCCATCGGGCCCTTGCGCGCCATGGCGACCAGCTCGACGTTGACGCCGGCCATGGGTGCCCCGCTTTCGTCGACCACGAAGCCGGCGACGCTGGCTTTCGGGTCGAGTTGAATCTCGTAGTTTTCGAGGCCCTCGGCGGGAACCTCGAGCTCGACGGTCGCGGCGGCCCCGGAGTTCCCCTTGGCAATGATCTTGTAGTTCCCTGGCTTGAGCGGCCCGACGTCGAAAGTGCCGTCCTCGGCGCTGCGCGTCCCCGCGAACATCACCCCCACCACGTCGAACATGTTCCCGAAGCCGATCTTCTCCGAGTCGATGGTCACGTCGATCTGTGCGATCTCCGGCGGCGTGACCCGCCCTTTGACGTGGACGCCTTGGTCCAGCTCGACGATCACGTCGTCGATGTCCGCATCTTTGACCTCGATGCCCACCCCCGCGATCTTGGGCAGCGCATCCTCGGACAAGGCGCCGATCGTGTAGGCACCGGGCTCGAGCCCGTGGATCTCGAAGTAGCCATCACTGTCGCTCGGGGTCGAACTCGCGATCAGCGTGAAGGGCTGCAGGGTGTAAGCACCCACGATCACGTCGGCCAACGCACCCTCGGGGTCGTCTTGCGGGATGACGAAGCCGGAGACCTTGAAGGCCTGATCGAGCAAAACCTCGACGTCGGTGACCGTCTCCCCGATGCCCACCTGCACCTCGACGGGTTCGCGGGCGGCATGATGGGGCCCGCGCGCGTCGACCTGGACTACACCGGGATACAGGCCACTCAAGGCGAATCGCCCGTCGGCATCGGTCAGGACCTGCCGGCCATCGAAGGAGAAGTTGCTCCGAAAGGCCATCCCGCTTTGCCCGTTGCGACCGTCGGCGAAGGTGATCGAGACGCCCTCGACCGGCTTGCGATCGCCCCGGCTGAGCACTTGCCCCTCGATCCCCGCCGAGGGGATGAGTTCGAGATTCTCGATGCGAGGCCCCGCCTCCACCCGGGTCATCCGGAACACGCCGACATAGTCGGCGTGGTAGCTCGTGATGACGTAGTTCCCCTCGTTGACGTAGGTCTGATAGCGCCCTTCGGCGTTGGTCACGGCGGCCAAGGGCGCCTTGTTCATGCCGGCGAAGTTCGGTCCCTCCGTGCTGTCGACGCGCACCAGGACCCCCTCGATCGGCCCACCGCCGACGTCGCT
>JAUIJR010000263.1 GCA_030431075.1 Polyangia bacterium
CGCTGGCCCGGCCGGTCCCACCGGACCTCAAGGCATCCCCGGACCCACCGGCCCCGCCGGCCTTCCCGGCGCCACCGGTCCCCAGGGCCTTCCCGGCGCCACCGGTCCGCAGGGTCTTCCCGGCGCTACCGGCCCGCAGGGTCTTCCCGGCGCTACCGGTCCACAGGGTCTTCCCGGCGCCACCGGTGCCATCGGACCGCAAGGCCCCACCGGTCTCACCGGTGCCGCCGGCCCGGCCGGTCCCACCGGACCTCAAGGCATCCCCGGTCCCACCGGACCTCAAGGCATCCCCGGGCCCACCGGCCCCGCCGGCCTCCCCGGCGCCACCGGCCCCGCCGGCCTCCCCGGCGCCACCGGTCCCCAGGGCCTTCCCGGCGCCACCGGTGCCATCGGACCGCAAGGCCCCACCGGTCTCACCGGTGCCGCCGGCCCGGCCGGTCCCACCGGACCTCAAGGCATCCCCGGACCCACCGGCCCCGCCGGCCTTCCCGGCGCCACCGGTCCTCAGGGCATCCCTGGGCCCACCGGCCCTCAAGGGCTTCCCGGCTCGACCGGCCCGCAGGGTCTTCCCGGCTCGACCGGTCCGCAAGGCCTTCCCGGCCCCACCGGCCCCCAAGGTATCCCCGGTACTCCGGGCGGCCCGGGACCGACCGGACCGACCGGACCGACCGGTCCTTCAGGGCCGACGGGCGCCGATGGTGCCCAAGGTATCCCGGGCGCACCTGGTCCCACCGGTCCCCAAGGTCCGCGTGGCTTCACGGGCAACCAAGGTCCGAGTGGCTTCGTCAACCAGTACGCGGATTTCCGTGATGACACCTTGAAGCCCGTTGGGATCACCTCGGACAAGTTCAACGAGCCGAGCATGTATCACGTGGTCGGTACCTACCAAACGATGAACCCGGTCAGCATTCGGACCGACGGGCACGAAGGCTTCACCGTGACCGGTGTCGTGAACCTTCAAAGCATCGAGGCGCCGGCGGACATCATGCTGGCCCTGTGCTTCGAGAACCTGGGTTCCGGAGATTACGACGACAAGCCCGAGGGCTTCTCGCCGAGTACGACCACCATCACGGGACTCGACGTCAATGACGGCGTGCGTAGCGTCTCCTTCACCTGGAGCTTCGAGTTCTTCGGGAGCGATGACCTCACCTTCGCCGTGTGTGCCGCGACCAACCGTCCGGGTGGCGTCGAGATCCTCAGCGGTGAGATGAGCGTCATGCACTACCATCTCCCCTAGCGTCGGGCTGGGTTCAACGCAGACATGGACCGGTGGGCAAAGATCGCCCTGGGTGCGGCCGGCCTCGCCCTGCTCGTCTCGGGGTGGGCTGCGTGGCGCGTGGCGAAGCTCGAGACGGGACTGGCCCAAAGCCAACTCGCGCCGGAGGTAGACAGGGGCGACTCGATGGCGTGGCCAAGCCCAGCACGCGGGTCCACCGACGAGCCACGACCCACCGACGCGGGAGAAGCAGAGACTGCGAGTGCGCCTCCCGTCGCCGCCAGCGGGCCACCAGCCTCGAGCAGTGCCCGTACGCCCGAGCCTGGCTCGGTCCGCACCCTCGCGCCCCTCTTCAACAAGGCCTGGCGTCAAGGCCCGCAGGCGGCTGCCATCCGCGAGTGCTGGGCACCGGCAAACGCGGCCGACCGCTACTCACCCCGCGTGATCGTGCTTCGTGTGGCGAGCCAAGGCGAGAAGGTCCAAAGCGTGGAGCTGGGGCGAAAGCAGCTCGAGTTCGAACAGCCGGATCCCGAGGACCCCGAAGTTCGCGCCTTCGTCGATTGCCTCCGGCCCCACATCCTGGGACTCGAGCTCGTCGGTATTCCCGACACAGTGGCCGGCGACGTGCAGGTCGTCGGCGAGTAGCTCAGTTTTGCAGCTGTCGCTGCGCGGCGAGTTGCTCGCGGGCGCGGCGGAGTTCGGCGTCTTCGCGGGTGGCGGTGGCCGAGAGGGCTTCGGCTTCGTCGAGGCGGCCGGCTTGGGTGAGGGTTTGGATGGCGTAGGCCATGTAGCGGGTGTTGTTGGGCTCGAGCTGGGCGGCACGGACGGCTGCGTCGGCCACCTCGTCCGTGCGCTCGGCGATGGCGAGGCCGCGCGCGTGCCAGTAGTGGGCGATGCCGTAGTTCGGGGCCACCTCGGTCGCGTGCTCGAGGGTGATGACCCCTTGCTCGCGCATGCCCAAGTCGAGCTCGACCAGGCCTAAGTTGATGAGCGCGTAGACGTTGCGCTCACTTTCTTCGAGGCTGTGCAGCAGGTGCACGCGGGCTTTTTTGGGGTTCGTCGGCTTGAGCGCCAGCGCGTAGTTCACCTCGCCGATCGCTCGGGTTCCCAGGCGGACCGCGTTGCCCCACAGCGCCTCGCCGCTTCGCCACGTGCGGTTGAGCGCGAAGCTCGAGATTGCGAAGTAGGCCAGCACCACGCCCAGCAGCTGCCGCCGCAGATCGAGCCCGCGGATCGAATGGGCCGCCGCGACCCCGAGGATGATCAGGTAGGGCAAGCTCGGCACCTGCCGGTAGTCCGTCACGATGAAGCGAAAGGGGCGGATGGAGCCGGTGACCGAGAACATCACCCAGTAGCCCGCGATGGCGAAGGCCAAGAGCGGACGGCGCCTTCGCCATCGCCACGCCAGCCCCATCGTCGCGAGGATCCCCGCCGCACCGATCAGGCTCCCAGCGGACGCGAAGTTGGGCGTCGCCTCGATGTCGGCCAGGGGGCGCATGGCGAAGGGCCAGATCGCGTTGCGCAGGTAGTAGCTCCAATGCACCTGGGCCATCGTCGCCGGGTACTCTTGGGGGTCGCGTTTGAACTCGAGCTGGTCCAGGTCGGAGAACTCCACGTAGCCGTGGGTCCAGGCCACGAAGGCGCCGACGACCAGGGCGAAGAAGGCCGCCCCCGTCCAGCTTTCGATCTGGGAGAGTCGCCGGCGCTGAATCAGCAGCTCGTAGAGCACCAAGAGCAGGGGCAGCACCGCGCCGTTTTGCTTGGCGCACAAAGACAGGGCGAAGCAGCCCAGGGCGCCCGCGAGCCAGCGCCGCTCACCGCCCTCGCCTTCGCCCTCGCCCCGGTAGCGCGCCCAACAGTACAAAGCCGCGAGTACCAGCAGCTGCATCAACAAGAGGTCGCGCGCGCACAGGTAGTTGACCGGTACGCCCGCCACCGGATGCACCGCGTACAGGGCCGCCACCCACAGCGCCGCCTCTTCGGCCCGCTCGCGCGAGGGCCCCTCGCGGCCCCAGGCCATGCGAAAGAGGTGCTGCGTCCAGGCGAAGAGCAGCAGGCAGATGCCGGCGTGAAAGGCGATGTTGCCGAGGTGGTCGGCCGCGAGCGAAGGGATGCCCAGCGGCTCGAGCAGCGCGCGGCCGAGCGACAGGCTCAAGGGCAGCAGCGGGCGGTATTGGACGATGGTCGGGAGCGTGGAGCTCGTCGTCGGGTCCAAGAAGTGCCGCAACGGATTGCCGACGTAGCGGATCTCCGGGTTGTTCGAGATCCGGTAGGTGTCGTCGAGGGAGTAGGGATTGGCGATCGTGTTGGCGTAGAGCGCGAAGCAGCCGATCGCGATCGCCACCAGCAGCCAGCGCAGCCGCGTCGACGCCCCCGCGGGGCGCACCTCAGTTCGCCTCCCCGCCGGATGCATTCATGCCGCCGCGCGTCGCTTCCATGCGGGTGCGCAAGGCGGGAAGTCGGGGGTCCTTGGGCCACTCTTCGACGAACTTGTCGAAGTGGTGCTGGGCTTCGGCCATCACGCCGTGCTCGAGACACAAGATCACCAGGTTGTAGCGGGCCGCGGCGTAGCGGGGCTCGGCCCGCAAGGCCGCGAGGTAGTTGTTGCGCGCCTTGTTGTAGTTGGGCGCGCTGTGCTGCTGCCAAGCCAGACCCAAGTTGTACAGGGCGTCGGCGTCGTCGGGGCTCTCGCGCAAGATCGTCTCGAGGGGGCGCACGGCCGCGTCGGCGTCTTTTTCGAGCAGGGCCAGCTTCGCCGCGAGCAGCAGCGCGTCGCGGCCCATGCCCGCGTCGATCGCCTGTTGGGCGACGCGTCGCGCTTCGTCGAGTCGCCCCTCCCGCTCGAGCTGCAAGGCCGTCTCGAGGTGGAGACGCGCGGTGGGGTCCGGCGGGGTCGACGTGGTCGCACCCGTCGATGTCGCTGCCTCGTTCGTGCCCTCGCTCCCGCTCGTCCCCGACGCCGCGATCGCGCGCTCGCCCGGCGACTTCATCTCGGTCTCGGGCGTCGGGGGCGCCTCGGAGAGACTGCGGATCCCCCAGATCGCGGCGCCGCCCAAGACGACGGCCGCGATCGCGATCCAGAGTTTGGACGAGTTGGCGGTTTGTGTTTCGGAGTCGGACATGGGCGCCGGACCGCGAGAGCCTATCAATCCCTGAGCGCTGCGATCCACGACGACGTAAAGGTCTCGCCCAAGGTCGATAGAGCCTTGAACGCTGGGCGCATCGGCGCAGCTTGGGTGGGGCCCGACATTCAGGCGTGCTAGCGTCCGGGCATGCCGGCGCAGGTCGGTCTTCGCACCCAACTTCTCGCGCGTTCCCGCGGCCGCCAGGCCGGCCTGGAGAGTGCGCCATTGGTCCAAGCCGCACGGGCAGGACGGCTCCCGCGCACGGCGCGGGTCGGTATGCTCGCGTGCTTGCGGGACATGCACGCGGCTTTGGAGCGCGGCTTGGCCACCGCGGCCGAGGTCACCGTGGCCGAGCTTTGGCGCCCCGAGCTCGGACGCCTCGCCCTGCTCGAGCTCGACTTGGAAGACGAAGTCCAACGCTTCGGCGACTTCGACACCGATCACTTCGCGTTGGCCCAGCTGGGCGTGCGTCGCTACGCGGATCGCCTGCTGACTTTGGGCGAGCACAACCCGATCGCCTTGGTCGGCCCGCTCTTCGTCTTGATGGCCAGCGGCGTGAGCCGACGGGTGCTCGCGGACTTCAAGTGGGCCATGCCGGAGGAGATGAGCCGCAGCTACTTCGACGCTTGCGCCGAGTACGACGAGACCCTGCTCGCACGCCTCGAGCACCTCGAGCTCGGCGGCCTGCGCTTGGCCGCCGTCCAGGCCGCGGCCGAGGACACCTGGCGTGCGCTCGCGGATCTCTGCGATGCCCTGGAGCCCTGCTTGCACCGGCCAAATCGCAGCGCCGCGCCGGTGCACGTCGAGCGCGAGCCCAGCGGCTAGCACACTCGCCTCGCGGCCTCGGCTGCGCTCAGTTCAGGCCCGGTTCAGGCCCAGTTCAGGATCAGTTCAGGGCGCGGCTGGTCACCCGCGCGCCGGGCCCCGCGCGACCGATGCGTCCTTGCCCCGGGACGCCGGCGTGCGTGAAGGCCTCTTCCAGAATCTCGAGCAAGACGGCCGCGCGCTGCGGGTCGTCGGCCAAGGCGAAGTTGGTGGGACCGGCCCCGCTGATCGAGCAGGCCAAGGCGCCCGCCTCGAGGGCGTTGGTCTTGGCCTCGATGAAGCCGGGGATCAAGGTCGCGCGCGCCGGCTCGACGATGTCGTCGTTGATCGACTCGCCGAGCAAAGAGAGGTCCTCGCTGTGCAGCGCGTGCACCAGCGCGCCGAGGCGGGCCGCTTGGCGCACGGCCGCAGCCAAGCTGACCTCGCGCGGCAAGACGGCGCGCGCATCGGCGGTCTTGACCTCGCAGCCGGGGGTGTAGATCGCGAACCACAAGTCCTTGGGCAAAGGCAGGCTCACCACGCGCAGGGGGTCGGTGTTGGGGATGAGCACCAGGCCGCCGACCAGGGCCGGCGCGACGTTGTCGGGGTGAGCGCTGCCGCAGGCGAGTCGCTCGCCCTCGCGGGCGCAATCGATGAGTTGCTCGACCGGCACTTCGAGCTCGAGCGCGGCGCAGGCCGCCACCAAGGCCGCGCAGGCGCTCGCCCCCGAGGAGCCGAGCCCGCTGCCCAGCGGCAAGCCCTTGTGAATCTCGAGCTCGAGCCCGTCGCGTCGACCCAAGCGGTCGAGCAGCGCACGTACGGCCACGGTCGCGGTGTTCTTGTCGGCCTCTTTGGGCAGGCGGCCGCCGTCGCCGGTGATGGCGGTGATGGTCAGGGCCTCGCCCGCGGCGCGGCGCACCCGGACGTGGTCGCCCGGCTCGGCCAGCGCCATGCCGAGCACATCGAAGCCCGGCCCCAAGTTGGAGACGGTCGCCGGCGCGAAGGCCTCGACCCAGGGACGCAAGCTCGGGTTCTCGGACTCGGACACGGGCCTAGTGCTCCGGAAAGTCGGCGCGGAAGGGGCGTTCGCAGACGGGCGAGCTCAGCGACGCAGGGCGTCGTCGATCCAGCCGTTGATGGTGCCGCCGAACAAGACCGGCGTGTAGTAGCGGCCATTGACGAAGACGGCCGGGGTGCCGGTGATCTTGAGGGCCTCGCCGGCGGCGCGGTCCTTGTCGATGGCGGCTTTGCCCTTCTCGGCCGCCATGAAGGCGTCGTAGGCGGCCATGTCGAGGCCGATGGACTGCGCCTTGTTGCGCAGCTTTTGTGCGACCTCGTCTCCATCGTCGAAGACCTCCGCTTGGTTGGCGAAGATCCAGTCGTGCATCTTCCAAAAGGCGTCCTGACTCTGGGCGAAGGCCGCCTCGGTGGCCATCGAGGCCATGCGGGCGTGCGGATGCATCTGCAGCGGGAACTGGCGGTACACGACCTTGGCCTGGCCACGGTAGCGCTCGACGGCCTCGGCGATCACCGGGGCCTCGGCCGCGCAGTGGGGGCACTGAAAGTCGGCGAAGACCACGATGGTCACCGGCGCTTGCTCGCCGCCGCGAAAGGGACGCCCGGCGATGTCGATCTCTTTGGGCTGGAGCGAGTCGACGATCTCGGGGATCCCCAAGCGCAAGTCGCTCACCGAGATCCCCTCTTCGAGGGAGTCGGCGACCAGCTGGGCGACGGTCATCGAGTCGCGGCACTCCGCGTCGTCGCGCAAGGAGGTCGCCAAGCTGTGGGCCTTGCCGCAGGCGCTCGGCTCGGTGTTGATGATCTGAAAAAAGACGTCCCGCTGCGCGTCGCTGAGCTTGCTCAGGTCGACACCCTTGGCCTCCAAGATCATGTCCTTGGGATCCATCTTGGGGGTCGCGTCCGCGTCGGCGGAGTTGGGCGCGGTGCCCTCGTCGGCCGCCGGGTTCGACGATTGACAGGTCGCCCCCCCGAGTACGAGGAAACTGGAGACGACGAGGGGTCCGAAACGCAGTGCGTTCATGGGTCCGATCCGGGGGCGAATTGGCGCAATCCTTTGCGGATCGACCGCGCGCACCGCCGTGCCGCGAACGCTAACTCAGGCTCGGGGGCCCCGCAAGCCGACACAAAGGCCCACAAACGCGCGAGCAAGGGCTTGCAGGCGCGATCGTTTTTTCACGCAGCCTTCGCGGCCGTGGCGCCTTGACGGGCCTGGCGCCAGGGGCCATACAGCGGTCCGAAATGGAGGTCTACCGTTGAAGATTCTCGTGACCGTCAAGAGGATCCCGGACCCCGATGAGAGCTTGAAGTTCGCCGGTGGCGGACTGGACCTCTCCTCGGCGAAGTGGGTTGCCAATGCATTCGACGAATACGCCGTCGAGACCGCGCTTCGCCTCGCCGAAAAGGCCGGGGCCAAGGATCGCATCGCCGAAGTCGTCGTCCTGTCCATCTGTCCCGCGAGCTCGCGTCAGCACGTGACGCAGTTCCTCGCCATGGGAGCCGACCGCGGCATCGTCGTCGATGCCGACGACAGCGCGCTCGACACCATCGCGGTGTCGAAGCTCATCGCCGCCGTGGTCGAAAAAGAGCAGCC
>JAUIJR010000264.1 GCA_030431075.1 Polyangia bacterium
TGCCCGTGTTGAGCAAGAAGAGGCCTTCGGCGCCGTTGATGCCGGCGAGCATGTAGACGAAGTGCGTCTCGTGCACGTACATCGGCATCGAGCTGCCTCGTTGGGCCTTCTTGCGCTCCTTGGCGCAACGACGGCCGCCGTCGACGAGCGTCAGGGTCTCCGCCTCGGCGTCGAGCACCAGCTGAAAGTCGAGCAGGGGGCGCACGCCGAGCACTCCGTCGACGCCCCCGGCCGAAGCCTCGAGGGCCTGGGCCGGCACGATGGCGGCGGTCACGTTGCTCAAGCTCAGCTCGCCGAGCTGCAGGGTCTCGACCACGCCGTGCGGGAGCGGAGGTCCGCCCGTGGCTCCGATCGGGCTGTCGGACTCGCGGGTGATCAACACCTCGCGGGCGACCGGCTCGGCCAAGATCAGATCGCGGGTACCGGTGTCGAGCATCAAGCGGACGGTCTTGCCGTCGACCGTGGCCTCGACCACCGGGGCGCCGACGAGCTTGGAGCGGGCCATCGACAGCTCGGTGCTGCAGCTGCGCCCGGCGAAGCTCGCCTTCAGGGGATCTCCGACCACCGCGTCGTAGGGGCCGGCGAGGTCCCCGTAGCCGGCCTCGCGCAAGAGCTCGGCCGTCGTCTCCCACTTGCGCTGATGCGAGGCGATCCAAGCCGTGTGCCGCGCCCATTCGGTGGGACGCAGGCCGTACTTGCGGGCCTTGTCGAGCATGCGGCTGGCGTCCTTGAGATCCCCGCGCAGCAAGGCGACGCGCGCCGCGATCCACATCGCCTCGGGCTCGCGCGCGTCGATCTTGAGCGCACGCTTGGCCGCCGTCTCGGCCTCGTCGAAGTGGGCGACGGCGAAGGCCACGCGGGCCCAGTCCATCTGCGCGCTCAGCTCTTTGGGGCTGGCGTCGGCGGCCGCTTTGGCGTCGGCCAGCGCGCCGAGGTAGGGGTCGGCTTCGGGCTCGAGGGGGGGCAGCTCCGGGATGTCGAAGAGACCCTCGCGCAGGTCTTTGTGGTGGACCGACTGCACCAAGATGTCGATCTCCTTTTGGGATTCCCCATGGATCTCGAGCTGGCGGATGTCGTGGGCCACGAGCGCGCCGTCGACCTCGCGGTAGCCGTCGTAGATGATGACGACGAGGTGGTCGTCGCTGATGTGCTCGACCTCCTCGCGCAGCAAGCCAGTCTCGCGATCGAACCACAAGCTGCGTTCGGGGAGCAGCCCGTGCGCGGCCTGCCAGCGCAGCCCGTCCATCACGCGCTCGCTGCCGTCGTGGCCTTTGGCCCGAGCGCCTTCGATCAGCTCGGGTGTAATCTCCCGACTCTCGATGTCGAAGTACCAGTGCAACAAAGCGTCCTCGCGCGAGGCCAAGGAGCTCTCGGGGCTCTCGATCTCGAGGTGCTGGCCGTCGATCAAGTTCCACCCGGTCTCGCCGTCGAAGCCGCGCTCGTCGACCCGGTCGCCGACCAACATCCGACGGTACAAGCGGCCATCGGCGGTCGCGTAGAGCACGAACTGGCCGACGCGCTCCTCGGCGATGCAGCCGGGATCTCCGGCTTGGCAGTCGTCATGGGCCTTGAAGACCACGCGCGCCTCGACGGTGCGCTGGGGCTGGCTGCGCAGCAGGGCCTCGCCGCCCATCGCCTCGGCGTAGCGCGAGAGCAGCTCGGCCGCGTCCTTGGGCGCGCGGGGGTCCGCCTTGGGCTGGTCGCTTTCGGCCTCCGGGGCGCGAATGCAGGCGGGGAGGCTCAGCGCGGCCGTGGCGGCCAAAAGCAGCGATCGGGGGATCCGCAGCATGGTTGGCGCAGCTTGCCCGCCACCCGCGGGACTGTCCACCGCGGCTGAAGCGGGCGGCAGCTCGCGCTAGTCTCGACCTACGCGCATGCGAAGTGCCCCGTTGATCGCCCTTTGCGTCGGCTTGCTCGCCGGCCCGCTCGCCGGGTCGGGCTGTGTCTCCAGCCCCCAGCGCCTCGACGCGCCGCGGGCGGGCCGCGGCGGTCGGTCGGTGGGCTGGGTTCGCACGCAGCGCGTCGATCTTCTCGCCTTGCGCGTGCAGCTGGATCTCGCGTGGGCTTGCCGCCGCACGCCGCGCCCGGCTGCGCAAAGCGTCGTGCTCCGTCGCGCCCAGGTGATCGCGGCCGAGTGCCGGACGCGCGCCTACGAGGGCCCGCTCGCGGTCTACGGTGTGGACGCGGCCGGGACGCGCCACGGGCCTTTGTGGACCGAGCAGGTCGAGGCGGGCGCCTTGCGCATCGACTTCGCCGCGGCCGAGAGCATCTCGAAGATCGTCGAGCCCGACGCGCCCGAGCTCGTCGCGCTCGAGCTCGGTGAGGGTGCGTGGGCGGGTGTCGTCCAGCTCGATCGCCTCCGAGAGTTTCGGCGTCGATGGCACGCGACTTGGGTCGAGCAGGGCCGGGGCTCGGCGGCCTTGTTTTGGGCGGCGCACCCCGAACAGCTCGAGGCCGGCGCCGCCCGGGCCCTGGCCATCGAGGCCCAGCTCGCCCGCCAAGAGCGCGACTATCTCGAGGTCGCAGCTGGGCGCGCGAGCGCGCGCCGCTTCCTCGAACGGCACCTGTGGTCGCCCTACCGCGCCTCGGTGCTTCGAATGGAAGACCGCGCGAATAGCGCCGAATCGCCTCCCTCGCCCTGAGTGGTGAGCTTTTGGGGCAAAAGAGTGGGACCCGCTAGGATGCCGGGGTTATGAGCGACCCGAAGGGCAACGACGAGGGCAAGAAGTCCGACGACGGCTGGGGTGACCTCCTCGACGATCTCGGCGCGCCGTCCGTCGGCGCGCCCGTGGTGCCGAGCGTAGTTGTGCCGAAGGTGCCGAGCGGACCCAGCTCGCCGCCGCTGCCCTCGGGCTTTCCCGACCTCGACGTCCCTTCGGCGCCACTGGCGCCCGCGACTCCCGTTGCCGCGCAATCGCCGCAGCCCGAGCTGGGCAAGTCCGAGGACGCGGAAAAGGCGGCGGACGAGAAGGCGGCCGAAGAGGAGAAGGCGGAGGAAGAGGAGAAGGCCGAGGAAGAGAAGGCGGAGGAAGAGGAGAAGGCGGAGGACGAGGAGAAGGCGGAGGAAGAGGAGAAGGCGGAGGACGAGGAGAAGGCGGAGGAAGAGGAGAAGGCGGAGGAAGAGGAGAAGGCGGAGGAAGAGGAGAAGGCGGAGGAAGAGGAGAAGGCGGAGGAAGAGGAGAAGGCGGAGGAAGAGGAAGAGGAGAAGGCGGAGGAAGAGGAAGAGGAGAAGGCGGAGGAAGAGGAAGAGGAGAAGGCGGAGGAAGAGGAGAAGGCCGAGGAAGAGGAGAAGCTGGCGGCCGAAGCCGAGAAGAAGGCCGAAGCCGAGAAGAAGGCTGAAGCCGAGAAGAAGGCCGAAGCCGAGAAGAAAGCCGAAGCCGAGAAGAAGGCCGAAGCCAAAAAAGCGGAGCCGGTCGCTGCACCCAAGAAGGCTGCGAGCGCGGCCCCGCCGGCCAAAGAAGGGATGGGCGCTGGCGTTTGGATCGTCGGCGCAATCGCAGCGGCGGCGATCGTCTTCGTGGCGACCCGCGGCGGAGACGAGGCCGACCCGGCCAAAGATGATGCGCAAAGCGTGGTGACCCAGGCCGATTCGGCCGTCCCGAGCCAAGCGACGGGCGCGAGCCGAGCGACGGGCGCGAGCGGAGCGACGGGCGCGCTTGCTGCGACCGGGAGCGACGCGGCGACGGGCGCGCTTGGTGCGACCGGAAGCGACGGAGCGACGGGCGCGAGCGGAGCGACGGGCGCGAGCGGAGCGACGGGCGCGAGCGGAGCGACGGGCGCGAGCGGAGCGACGGGCGCGAGCGGAGCGACGGGCGCTGAAGCAGCGACGGGCGCCGAAGCAGCGACGGGGGCCGAAGCAGCGACGGGGGCCGAAGCAGCGACGGGCGCCGAAGCAGCGACGGGCGCCGAAGCGGCGACGGGCGCCGAAGCAGCGACGGGCGCGAGCGGAGCGACGGGCGCCGAAGCGCCGACCGAGCCGCCGCCGCCACTGCCCACCGGCGGCGACTCACCCAACGAACGGCCCGCCGAAGATCCGCGCGCCGAGAGTCTGATCCCGGCCGACACGCCCGAGGACAACGCCAAGGCCTTCTTGAAACTGCCGGTGGGGGTCAGCGATGGCGCGCCCGTCGGTGGGATCGGGGCCGACGGCATTCACCTCGATCAGATCTCGATGGGATCCGAGACCGAGGGCTACGGCTGCGGCGGCAAGAGCTCCGATTTTTCGGTCGCCACCGGCGACACGACCTTGGTGTGCTTTCGCGTCGTGCAAAAGCGGGTGGACAGCAAACTCACCGTCTTGTGGCAACGCGACGGCGAGACCGTGCGTCGCTCGGTCATGAACATCAAGGCGACCCACGCCTACCGCACACGGGCCCGCCTGGCGCTGCGCGAGGAGTACGTGGGGAACTGGACCGTCAGCGTCCAGTCCAGCGATGGCATCGAGCTGGGCCGCAAGAGCTTCCGTGTCGTACCCTGAGCGGGTCGTGACGGGAGCTCGCCGACTCGCTTTTTCCCTCGCCTTCGGGGCCCTGCTCGGCCTCGGCTGGGGCACCGTGCATGCGGCGCCGCCGGCGGATCCGGGGGCGAGCGGAGCCAGCGGAGCCAGCGAGGTCGAAGCGCCCGAGCCGCCCCCGAGCTGGCGATTTCGCGACGCGGACCGCCCGGTCAAGGTCGTGCTCTTGGCCGGCTCGATCGGCGCTTGGCAAAAGGACCCCTACATCGAGCACTTCGAGCGCATGTGTCCACGCATCGAGGTGCACAACCTCTCCAAGGTGGGGCAGGGGGCCTACGCCCTCAAGCAGCGCTTTCGCGACCAGGTCATCGAAAATCGCTGGCTCGACTTTCGGGACGACACGATCGAGTGGTGGCTGGTCTACCAAGGCGGCCTCAACTCCGTCGGCATGCCCGAGAAGACCAACCGCTTCATCCGCGACACCTTCGTGCTCGCGCACCGGCGTGGCTTTCGGATCGTCGGCCTGAGCTTGACCCCCTGGGGGGCCGACAGTGACGGCAAGCGGTGGCGCGAAGCCCCGGACGCCTTGCGTTACCTGCGGGCCACCCAGAAGATCGTGGACTTCGTCGTCGGTCGTCTCGCGCCTCGCGAGGCGCTCGGCGCCCAGGTCGAGCGCCGCGACGATCCGCGCGCGCCTTGGTCCGCGGACGAGTTGGCGGATGTCGGCATCGATCTCTACGACGGGTCGCTGCGCGACAGTTCTGCGCCCTTGCGCGACGAGGCCAAGGTACGCAGCGAACTCGAGCGCGATCGGAGCTACCAGCGAAGCTTGGCCGAGCTCCCCGCCGAGGCCCGCGCGGCCCGCTTCGAGGCAGACATTCGGCTGGCCCGCGAGGTACCGCGTTGGTTCATGCGCGAGAGCCTTCGGGCCTTCGACCACATTCATCCCAACGCCGACGGTCACGCCGCCATCGCCGAGCTAGCCTGCCCGCAGCTGCCGAGGAGCTGGGGCTGTAGCTGTCCATCTTCGGGTCTCGACGCCGCTCCGGATCCGGACGCCGCAGGCCCAGATCCGCGCAATCCATACTTTTGAGCGCGATGAGGGCTCCCGACACGGGCGCACGCGTTCAGCTCGCGTCGCACGGGCGGGCGTTTGAAAGGCATGTCACGATCGAGGAGCATGCTTGCGGATCGACCGATGCGAAGAACGCCACGTCTCGTCATCAGCGCCGCCTGGCTGGCCGGCCTTTGTCTCAGCACGCCGGCCTCGGCCTCGGACCCGGTGCCCGCGCGCAGTCTCGTGACGGCGGCGGCGAGCTCGAGCGAGGAGGTCGAGCTCGCCTTCGAGCGCTACACCCTCGACAACGGGCTCGAGGTCATCTTGCACCACGACCCGCGCGCGCCTTTGGTGGCGGTGAACCTCTGGTACCACGTCGGATCTGGAGACGAGGACCCGGGCCGCAGCGGTTTCGCCCACCTCTTCGAGCACATGATGTTCCAAGGGGCCAAGCACATCGGCGAGGACGTGCACTTCGACTTGTTGCGCGAGATCGGGGCGACGGGGATCAACGGCACGACCAACCGTGACCGCACGAACTACTACGAGGTGGTGCCCAGCCATCACCTCGAGACGGCCTTGTGGCTCGAGTCGGATCGCATGGGCTACATGCTCGACCTGCTCAGCGAGGCCAGCTTTGCCAACCAGCGCGACGTGGTCCGCAACGAGCGGCGGCAAAACTACGACGACCGGGCCTACGGTCGAGAACGCTTCGCCGTCGCCGCCGCGCTCTATCCCGAGGGGCATCCCTACCGCTACTTGACCATCGGTCGTCACGAGGACCTCGAGGCGGCCTCCTTGGCCGAGGTGCAGCGCTTCTTCTTGAAGTGGTACGTGCCTTCGAACGCCACCTTGACCCTGGCCGGAGACTTCGAGCCCGCGGCGGCCAAAGCGGCGATCGAAAAATGGTTCGGCAGTTTTCCGCGCCTGCCCAAGCCCGCGCACCGCGACGTGGAGCCGCCACGGCTCGAAAAGACGACGCGGGTCGAAGTGCGGGACCCCTTCGCCGGTTTCGAGCGCATCCACTTGACTTGGTTGTCCCCCGGCTACCTGCACGAAGGCGACCTCGAGCTCGATGTGGCCGCCCAGGCCCTCAGCGCAACGGGCTGGGGACGCCTCTACCGCCGCTTGGTGCTCGAAGAGAAGCTCGCGCGCGCCGTGGGAGCTTGGCAAGGCGGGGCGCAGCGCAACGGGGAGTTCAACATCACGGTCACCTTGCGACCGGGCATCGAGGGCGCGCGCGATCGGGCCATCGCCATCGTCGACGAGGAACTCGCTCGCCTGCGCAAGGAGGGCGTGAGCGCCGAAGAGCTTCGGCGCTTCCAGATCGGGCGTGAGGCCGGCTTCGTATTCGGCCTCGAGTCCCTCAACGGTCGGGCCAACTCCTTGCAGTCCTACAACCACTACAAAGGCGACCCCGGATACTTTCGGACACAGCTACAACAGATCCGAGCCCTGACCCCCGAGGCCGTGCGCAGCGCGACGGCCAAGTGGGTCGATGGGCCGCGCGCCGAAGTGATCACGGTGCCGGGACGCGAGGCCGGGGCCGACGAAGACGGCGCCGCGTCGAGCGACGAGGAGACCGAGGGATGATTCAGCGACGACGAAGAACACCTGCCTACTTGGCCCTCGGCCTGGTCTCGGGCCTCGCTGCGAGCGCGTGTCGCCGCGACCAGGGGCCCGCGCCTTTGGGGACGGTAGAGCCGCAGCTGGCGAGCGTTCCCGAGAACGAGATCGCCGTGTGGCCGGACGAGGCCTTTCGGGCGACGCGCCCCGAGCCCGGCGAGGCGCCGCAGCTTCACCTGCCCGAGCTCGCGCGCTTCACCTTGTCCAACGGACTCGAGGTCTACTTTCTGCGGGAGACCCAGCTGCCCATCGCACGCATGTGGTTCGAGTTCGACTTGGGCACGACGCGGGATCCGGTGGGCAAGGCGGGCTTGCACGAGGTCTGCTTCGACCTGCTCGACGAGGGCACCAAGGATCTCGACAAGGTCGCCTTCGAAGCGAAGCTCGACGACCGGGCGCTTCGCTTGTGGAGCTCTCCGGGCGCCGAGCGCTCGACCCTCGCGGTGAGCAGTCTGGTTTCGGAGATGCCGGCCGCGCTGGAGGCCGCACGCGAGGTGCTGAGCTCCCCTGGCATGCGCAAGGCCGACTTCGATCGCCTGCGCGACCAAGCGGTGGAGGGGCTCGCCCAACAACGCGCCATGGCCGT
>JAUIJR010000265.1 GCA_030431075.1 Polyangia bacterium
TCTTTTGGAGCACCTGCTCGCGCCGGGCCTGTGAGAGGTCGGAGCTGAGGTCCAGCGCCTCGTAGCCCTCGCGCTTGAGGGCGCCGGCCACGAAGCGGGTCTCTTCGCGGGTGTTGCAAAAGACGATGGAGAAGCCCGGCTGCTCGACCATGATCATGTCGAGGAGGTCGCGGGTCTTCACCGGACTCGAGCTTACGTAGTAGGCGTGCTCGATCTCGGCGGCCGAAATCTGGTCGGTGGAGAGCGTGATCCACTGCGGGTCCCGCATGAAACGCTCGCCGATCTTGGCGATGTCACGGGGCACGGTGGCCGAGAACAAGCAGGTCTGGCGGCTCTTGGGGCAAGCTTGGAGGATCTGGTGGATGTCCTCCAAAAAGCCCATCGAGAGCATCTCGTCGCACTCGTCGAGCACCACGAGCTGGATCTTCGAGAGGTCCAGCGAGCGCCGACGGATGTGGTCCAAGATGCGGCCCGGGGTACCCACGACCGCGTGAACGCCCTTTTTGAGGGCCTCGAGCTGCGGGACCATCGGCGTGCCGCCGTAGACGGGCAAGGCGATGAGGCCGGTCTCACCGGCGAGGCGGTCGAGCTCGACGCAGACCTGCTTGGCGAGTTCGCGCGTGGGCAAGACGCACAAGAGCTGCACGCCGGTCTTGGCCGCGTCGTCGGGATCGAAGTGCTTGGCCAGCCAGGGCAGGCAAAAAGCGCCGGTCTTGCCCGAGCCGGTGTGTGACTGGACGAGCAGGTCCGCGCCACCGGTCAGCGGCGCGTAGCAGCGCGCCTGCACCGGGGTCGGCGTGGTCCAGCCCATCTTCTCGAGCGCGGCCAAAATGGGGCCGGGCACACCGAGTTCGCCAAAGCTCTCCGGCAAAGGCTCGCCGGCGCTCTCGTCTGAACCGTCCACGCTTACGTCCTCAGGCGCAGCCTCGGGGGAGGTTGCGTCTTCGGGGGGGGCGGCGGTGGAAGTTTCGGGTGCTTCGGGGCTCTCGGCGGTTGCGGCCTCGGGGGCGGCAGCGTCAGGGCTGGGGGTGGAAGCAGGGGAGGAAGGGGAAATCGCTTCGGCCTCGTCGGGCCGGGTGTTGTCGTTCATTCAGTTGCCTAGAGGGCGCGTAATTCAGTCCGCACCGCGTCCGACCGCTGCTTCCAAGCATTCGACGCATCATCGATGTTCTCGAGGGTGTCCAGCTGCTTTTTGAGCTCGGGGTTGCGATCGGCACAAGCCGTCTGGGTTTCGCGGAGAAGGTTTGCGAAGTCTGTCTCGTCACCCCGGAGCGTGTAGGGGTGTTCAATTTTGCTGACGAGCCAGTCGCGGAGAATTCGGGTTCGGAACTCACAGTCGATGTCCTGGCTGGGTTGGCCCTCTCGGAGGTTCAAAAGCCCAGTGGTCACCCCCGTCAAAATGAAGGCGGCGAGGAGTCCAGAGACCACGATGCGGATCATGGTTGCGGCCCGCGGGGTCTGCATCGGCTGATGACCCGAGCGTGGCAAAGGGTCAGGGGTGGGTCAAGCACGCATGCGCCCCTGGGCGCGCCAATTGACGGCGCGCACTGCGCACTTCCCCAGGGACTCGGCTCGTCTGGGGGCTCGGCTCAGGGCGCGTCGGGGCTCGGGCAGTCGATGGGGCCCAAAAAGCGCATCGTGAAGTCGGCCGCGTTGGAGATCGAGGTGACCAAGGTCGTCGCGGGCGGGCGCAAGAGCGAGCGGATCTCGCAGGCGCGCTCGTTGCCGCCATCCGTGTAGCAGGTGGCCGGGTCGTTGAGATCCAGGGCGCGGCCGTCGGGATCCTCGACCCCGCCTTGGCTCAGCCAGCTCCCGCGGTCGATGGGACGGACCCGGCCCGCGGTGGAAAAGCCGCGCAGGCGCAAGACCACGGGGACCCCGGGCTCGATCTGCATGACGGGGGCGTTGGCATTGGGTACGCCGTCGACCAGATTCACCAGACTCGTCGAGGTGCCCAAGCGCAGGTCCAAGACGGTGAAGGGGGCCGGCCCGGCCAAGCTCCCCGTACCGCGCGGGGGCAAGGCCGTGACGACGTAGACCCCCGGGTCGACCAAGAGGATGTAGCTGCCGTCCGCCACCGTGGTCGTGTCGTGCACGAAGGGGCCCGGGGTATCCAGACTCTCGCCCGGCATCCGAATGCGCTCGGCCCGGACCGCGACGTCCTCGGGGCTGCAGTCCTCTCCGAGCTCCGCGTCGCAGGCGATGCGACCCGCGACGACCACGCGCGGCTGCAAGCTGAGCGCCGGCAGCTCGGTGGTCGTAGGTCCGACCTCGAAGCTGCGGACTTCGGAGCGAAAGACGCTGCCCGGTGGACTGATCAGCGAGACGGTGTAGGTCAGCGTCTCGGGTCCCTCGCCCGGCGTGAGGCTCATCGGGCACACGCCCGCGTCGCACTCGGCCGCCATCTCGTAGCGACCCGGCGTGTTGCCGGCCGGGCCAACACAGCCGTCGTCCATCCACGACTGCGGATCGGGCATCGAGAAGTCGGCGTGGGCCTCGATGTTGAGGTTGAGCTCCGCGCACGCCGGGGCCGTGCTCGGTGGGCGATCCTCTTGGGCCGTGGGCAGGCAGTCGGCAGAGCAGCACACGTAGTCGCCGTCGGCGGTGCTCAGCAGGCGGACGGGCTCGCCCGCGTAGGGCAGGTCAAGACTCAGTGGGGCCGGCCAGGGCGGCAAGCAGAGGTCTCCATCGAGCGGGTCGGGGGAGATGGGGCTGCCGACCAGGGGCAGGGTGAAGGTCTGGGTGACCGCGTGATCGAGGCGAGGCAGGCCGGAGCCCTCGGGCGGGGTCACGCGGATCCGGAAGCTGCGCGCGTCGACATCCCCGTCTTCGCAGTAGGTGTAGACGGGGGCGGTGAAGTCGCCAGCGGCGTCGGTGACCGCATCGCGGCCCGCCTCGACGCCCCGCAGATCCAGGCCGCAACGACCAAACAGGGGGTTGCAGGCGCGCCCCGGCCCGCACTCCTCGTCCTCGCTGCAGGTGGGCAGCTCGTTGATGGCCGCGCCGAGGACGGTGCTCACGGGCGCCACGACCTCGTCGTAGTCGATGGCGACGGTCGCCCCCTCGATGCCTGAGCCTCCGAAGCGGCGCACGCGTCCCGTCACCTGGCGCTGACAGTCCAAGCGCGATACGGCCTCGAGGCTCACGGGCGCTTCGTCGGGGGGAGCTGCGAGCTCGACGCGAAAGCGGGCCAGGCTCGGCGCCGCCGGGTTGAGCTCGAGGATCGTCGGGAGGTTGCTCGCCTCGTCGGCCGGGGCGTAGCGGGCCCAGTCGACTTCGACGGGATCCTCGGTCGGCAGCATCATCTCGTCGACGAGGGGGTAGGGCAGCGACTCTCGGGTCTGGGCGCGCAGCCCCAGCCGCGAGCTGCGACGGACCGAAAAGCTCCCGACGAAGTCCGAGGTGCACACCGAGCCATCCATCGAGCAGGTGTCGCCCGGCGTGCAGTCGGCACAAGCGACGGTGGGTCGTTCGCTGATCGCTCCGAGCTCGAAGACGGTCGAGAGGCGGTCGCGCGGGTCGGTGCGCAGCTCCCCGTCGATGGGATCGATCTCGGCATCGCAGCCGCGAAATTCGATGCGGAAGTCGTCTTCCGAGACCTCCATGCCCAGCACGGGGCGGCGCGCCGGGATGCCCAAGTTGCGACACACGTTGCCTTGATCGATGAGGCAGACCTCGTCGTCGGCGCAGTCGTTGTCGTCGACGCACTCGAGCTGGGGGTCGTCGGGCGCGGCCGTGCTGCACGCGGCCAAGGCCAGCGCGAGCGCAGCCGGGACGGCCCAGCCGAGCTGCGCCGCCGGCCCCCGCATCACTCGTTGGCGGCGCATTGGCAGTCCGAGTTGTTCTCGACGTTGGAGCAGTGAAAGGCCCACTGCCGGGTCGTCCAGGTGGCATTGTTGGCCACGTCGGGGACGCCGTGCTTGATGACCCGCGGCGCGTCGGGGTCGTCGGGGTCTTGGCTCAGGGAGTACCAAGGGCGGTCGGTCACGATCAGGGTGATCGTGTGCCAGCCCTCGCTCAGGCGCCCGCCGCCGACGCCGGCGTCGTTGCACAGGTCGACCGAGTCGAAGGAGGGGTTGTTGATGACCACCTGGCGCAGCAGGCGGTCGGGACGCGAGAGTCGGTCGGCGTTGGGGATCAGGGCCGAGACGCTGTTCTCATTTTGCAAGGTCGCGTCGGGGTTGAGCAGCTGCCGGTAGGCCACCCAGTCGCTCGGGTCCCCGAGGCGGTCGTTGCTCACGTCCAGCAACAAGGCGGCGAAGAGCGGGTCTTTGGCCACTTCGTCGTCGCGGTCGAGGTCTTCGACGTAGATGTCGTCGATGGGGGGCAAGGCCTTGGAGTCGCGCTCGCCCGCGGGGCAGCCACAAAAATCGAAGCTGGCGTTCAGATCCGGGTCCATCAACTGGGGCAGTCGGGGCGGCTCCGAAAAGGGGCAAGCCAGGCCCCGGTCCTCGGGGACCTCGATGTCCTCGCAGGCGGTGGCTCCGACGGCCACGCCACAAGCGCAGCGGTCTTCGAGGCTCATGGGCGTGGACTCGACGAAGCGGACGGCGAACTCGTTGAAGTCGCTGTCCAAGAAGCGAATGTCTTCGTCGGGGAAAATGCAGCCCAGCCCGGCCAAAGCCAGGCTCACGGGCAGGGCCGCCCGTGCGCCGCGCATCAGTCCTCGGCCTCCGCTTTTTCGCGCTCGAGGTGCCGAAAGATCGTCCGCGGGTCGACGCCCAGGTCTCGGGCCGTCTTGGTGCGGTTGCCCCCGTTGTGGGTCAATACCTTGTTGATGTAGTTGCGCTGCCAGCGGTCGCGGGCCTCGGTCAGCGGCAAGATGGCCTCGGGCGAGGTGGCCCCTTCGGGCAAGTCGAGCTCGAGATCGTCGGCGGTGAGCTGCGGACCCTCGGCCAAGACCAGCGCTTTTTTGATGTGGTTTTCGAGCTGGCGGATGTTGCCGGGCCACGCGAAGCGCAGCATACCTTGGACGGCGCTCGGGTCCAGGCAGGTCGCCGGATCGAAGTTCTTGCCGTACTCCTCGCCAAAGCGCTTGATGAGGTAGCGGGCGATGAGCAAGACGTCCTCGCCGCGCTCGCGCAGGGGCGGCAGCTCGATGCCGATGACGTTAAGGCGAAAGTAGAGGTCTTCACGGAAGCTGCCCTCTTTGACCTCGGCTTCGAGGTCGCGGTTGGTCGCCGCCACCACCCGAATGTCGACGGGCTTGGTCTTGGACTCGCCGACGCGCTGGATCTGTTTTTCTTGCAGAACCCGTAGCAGCTTGACCTGCAAGGCCAAGGGCAGCTCGCCGATCTCGTCCAAGAAGATGGTCCCGCCGTCGGCCGCCTCGAACTTGCCGAGCTGGTTGGCGACGGCGCCCGTGAACGCCCCTTTGACGTGCCCGAAGAGCTCGGACTCGATCAGGTTCTCGGGGATGGCCCCGCAGTTGACGGTGATGAAGGGGCCTTTGGCCCGCGGCGAGCGGTTGTGGATCTCGTGGGCGATGAGCTCTTTGCCCGTGCCGGTCTCGCCGGTGATCAGCACCGTGATGTCGGCCGAGGCGACCTTCTCGACGCGCTTGTAGACCTCGATCATCTGGGGGCAGCTGCCGATGATCGAACCGAACTTCACGCGCTCGAGGCGCTCGGCCAGGTCCGTCGACTCGAAGCGCAGCTCGTTGAGGACCTGCGCCGTCTTGAGGAAGAGCGCCGCTTGGCTGGCGAAGACCTCGAGGGTCTGAAGCTGGTCTTCGGTGAAGAGGTCCTTGATGGAGTCGTTGCCGACGTAGATCAGGCCCAAGAGCTCGCCACGTACCAGCAGCGGCACGCACATCACGGAGCTCAGCTGCAAGTTGATGACGGTGGTGCTGTGCGAGAAGCGCTCGTCGTTGAGGGCGTCCGAGATGATCTGGGCTTTGCGCGACTCGATGACCGCGCGGATGATGTCGTCGCTGAGCAGGTCGGCGCTGCCGTCCACCGACTCGCGTTGCAAGTTGCGGGCGGTGACGACCTCGTACTGGCCGGCGTCGCGGGCGAGCACGATGAAGCCCTTGCGCGCGCGCGTCAGCTCGACGATCTGATCGACCAGGGCGTTGAGCAGGTCGTCCAGGTCGCCCGGCGCATGCAGCATGCGCGAGAAGTCGTGCAAGCGACGCATCGCGGCCAAGGGCAGGGGCGGGGTCTCGTCGCTCGAGGGGCTCGGCGACTCGCTTTCGTCCAGGGTCGAGAAGCTCAGCTCGTGCCCGCCGATGGCGATGAGGTCGCCGTGGGCAAGTACGGCGCTGCGCTGTTTTTTGCCGTTGACGTAGACGGGGGTCTTTCGGCCGGCCGACTCGATCAAGTAGCGCCCCGGCTCGTGGCTCAAGGTCGCGTGGGACTCCCCGACCTCGGGGCCTTCGAGGCGCAAGGTGGCGTCGCCGGAGCTGCCGATCGTCGACAAGCGGCGATGGATCACGAAGCGGGCGGTCTGTCCGTCGGGCGCGGTGTACTGGAGGTGGGCCATGATCGGATTCGGGAAAATTCGCTAAAATCGCATGCGCAGGCCCATGCCGGCACCTTTGGGCGTGAGCACGGTCCCCGGTCGCCACTGGAGCCTAGCATCGCCATCGGCCTCACGAGCGGCCTGTTCTTTGCGTCGCGCCTCGTCGAGTTCTTCGAGGCTCTCGTCGCCTTCGCGGGGCTTGGCGTCACGCAGGCCGCGGTCGATGGTGCGTCGGTCTCGAAAGAGGATCTGCGAGACGACCACATCGCCCACAAAGGCGCTGAGGGTCAGCCAACCCATGACCTCTTCGGCGCGACGTACCCGGGTGCCGCGAATCTCGTTCTCTTTGCCTTCGCACTGCAGCGAGCCCGGCGCAAAGCCGGCCGTACGGCGACAGCCGATGGCGAAGGTGCGCCACAACAGCAAGCCGAGCCCGGCGCCGCCGAAGGTGACCTCGGCGGTCAAAAAGCCGGCGCCCAGGCCTGGCCGGCCATTGTAGAAGTGCCCCACACCAAAGGGGATCAGCGCGACGGCCCGGTTGAGCACCACCGTCTCGTAGACGTGTTCCTTTTGCCCCGCCAGCTGCGCTTGGAGCTCCTCGTTTTGCTCCTTGGCCCGGTCGTGCAAGATTCGCTCGTTGCCGTAGTCGGCTCGGCACGCGACAAGGTTCGCTTCGCAGGCGGCGGCTTTTTCGGCCCCTCGGGCTTTGACCACTGCGTCCGCGAGCGCGTAGAGCTCGGGCGAGTGCTGTCCGGGGGGCGGCGCCCACTCGGGATCCGCGTCGAGCAACAAGCCGATGACCGCGCGGGCTCGTTCGTCGCGCTGGTCGGCGGGCATGGCCGAGTCCAAGAGCAGCGAGTCGGCCAAAAAGCGAAGCCCGCGCTCGCGCTCCAGGGGGTCCTCCGAGGCTTCGAGGGCGGGCTGAATCTGGGTCAGCCGCTCGTGGGCGACGGCGAACTTGCCTTCGCTCCAGGCGGCGACGGCGTCTTCGAGGGCCGCGCTGAGCGCCTCGGGGCTGAGCTTCGCGCCTCCGGCCGCCTCGGCCGATTTGGCGGGCGCGGACGGGCCGCTGGCCGCCGGAGGGGCGGCGGTGGCGACGCGCGCACAAAGGCACGCCGCGGCGCAGGTGAGGAGCACTCGCATGCGGAACAGGCGCAAGGCCTTGGACCCGGAGACTAGCGAAACTTCCGAGTCTTTTGGTGCCTGCGCGCAAGGCGCATTGGCGTGCTCGAAGCTGGCCGAGGGTCC
>JAUIJR010000266.1 GCA_030431075.1 Polyangia bacterium
GAGCACTCGGATCTCCTGGTGTCGCCGGATACGAGCGTGCACGTCGGCGTGAGCGGGGCGGTCCGCGCATGAGCCTTTGCCGCCTCGCCAAAGTCGAACCGCGCCCATGCGCGCTGTGTTAGGCTGGGCGCGCCTGTGGCTGCCCGGATTCTGGTCATTGAAGACGATCCTTCCGTTCGCACCTTGCTCAGCAAGTCGCTGAGCGCGCGCGGTTACGACGTAACGGTGGCTCGTGACGGCATCGAGGGTCTGACGCAGCTCGAAGAGGCGCGCCCGGACCTGTTGATCGTCGACATCATGATGCCCCGCCTCGATGGCATGACCTTCGTGCGGGCGGTCAAGGGCAACGAGTCGACCGGGCCCATTCCGGTCATCTTCTTGACGGCCAAGAACGACCCGAAGTCGATGATCGACGGGATCAACGTCGGCGCGAAGTTCTACGTGACCAAGCCCTTCGCCATCGACGACCTGGTCGCCAAGATCGAGAAAGCGATCTGACTCGGCGCGAACCGGCTCCGGCGCCCTCAGGCCGGGGCCGAGACCGGGACATCGAGCGCTTCGGCCGTGGTGGCTGCGCTCGCCTGGCTCGGCTTTTTCGGTCGCGGGGTCCCGTCTTCGAGGCGGGTCTTGCAGATCCGGTCCCACCAGGTGGCGACCTCGGCGAAGTTCACCCGCGCGTGCGAGTGATGCACGTTGTGAAAGGCCGAGGTGTTGATGCCGATCCGAGGCAGGGTCGCCTCGATCCAGCCGACGGTCACGCCGCAGTGCAAGTAGAGGTTCAAGCACACGAAGCCCACGACCAAAAATACGTAGGCCGGGCCCCAGTGCAGGGCCTCTGGGTGCAGCACGGCCAAGACGGGGGCGAAGGTCCACAGCGCCTCGAGTGGGCCCACGGCGAAGCCGGCGAAGGCACTCGGGTCACGAAAGGTGTGGTGGTCGCGGTGAAAGCCAAACAGCGCTTGGGTGTGCAAGGCGCGGTGCTTCCAGTAGGTCCAGGCGTCGACGCCCACGAGTCCCAGCAAGGTCACGCCGATGGCGGCCCAGGGCGTCCAGCCCGTGCCCTCGAGGGACCAATGAAAGCCCGTCTCATGCCCGAGCTGCGCGGCGGTGATCGGCCAGGCGGCGAGCCCAGCCATCACCCACATGGCCTGGGCCGTGACCCAGGCCTCTTCGCGGAGCATGGGGGCTTTGCGGCGAGGTCCTTGGATCCGCTCGCTGCGCGCTTCGGCCCATCGCGTCACGATGAAGGCGCCGCTGAAGACAGCGCCGATCAAACAGGCGAAGGCGATGCCGAAGCTCGCGTACCAAAGGCCGGGATCCCAAGACAGGGCGCCCGCCGCCGGAATCGCCACCAACACGAAGCGGTCGATCCATCGGTGAGCACGGTAGGGGTCCTTCTTGGCCGCCATCGTGCACGACTCTACCCTGTCAGCCCGATCGCGGGCCAGCTCTCGCCGGACATCGTCACGCCGAGGCGCTGCCCCGGCGTGCCTACAAAGAACGCGGTCGTCCGAAGAAGACCTTGCGTGCTTGGGTCTCGGGCGCAACGCGCTCGGCCGCCGCGAGGCCGGCCAGCAGCTCGCCTTCGAGGCCCAAGCCCGGGTAGGTCAGGCGGGACGCGAAGCTCAGGTTCTTGATGCCGGAGCTCAGTGGCAGGAGACCGGCACCCAGGGTCGACCCACTCGGCGCTTCGTAGAGCGCGTGCATCGGCATCGAGCGGTGCGAGTCGGGGCCGAGAACATCGAGCGGGCGCCCGTAGCCGTCGGTGGCGCCGAGGCCATCATGGGGCGAATAGGCGAGTTGGATGTGCTCGTGCACGAAGGGCAAAACCCCGCGTTCGTGCAGGGTGTCGAGGCTCTCGGCGCGCATATCCTCGAGGCTCGCGTCGGGGTCCACGATGCGGGTCAGCGTGACCAAGGAGTGGCCGTCGCCGGCAGGGCGTCGCCGCAGGTACATGTTTCCGATCCCGCCGCGATCGAGGCCCTCGTCGTCCACGAGAAGTACGCAGCCGTCGAAGGCGGGCGACAAGCCGCGATCGGGGACGCGCAGGTGGCAAAGCCAGCGCCGCGCGAAGGCCCGCACGCCCGTGAGCGCCTGCTCGAGGGGCTTGGGCACCGGACCGGGCAGCAAGCCGGCGTCGATCATCTCTCGAGGATCGGCCGCGACGACCAGGGACTCGCAGCCGTAGCGCTCGTTCTTGCCGAGGATCCCCACGCCGGCGACACGACCGCGCTTGACGAGCAGCTCGGCCACCTTGACGTGCGGCTTGAACTCGCCGGACTTTTGCCGAATCGCTTCGAGGAGCTGGCGTCGCAGGTCGCTTTGGCCACCGACGTGGTCCTCGCGTGCGCCGACGAATCGCCGCACCAGGCGCAAGGCCACACCCTGGCCCAGCAAGGCCGGCTTGAGCTGCTGAACCCAGGGCAAAGAGGCGCCCGCCAAGTCGCGCAGGGGGTGGCCGTCGGGGAGCGGGTCGAGGGGGTCGCCGGTCAGGGTCTCGAGCTGCTGGGTCGCCTTGCTCAAGAAGCGCCGCGCCCAAAAGCCCTCGGGGCTCATCACGGCGTCGGCCCCCAAGAGTTCTTCGACCGCTGCGTCGGCGCGCATCGTGGCCGCTTGCAGCGCTTCGAGGGCGGCTTCGGTGTCGTCGCGGGGCCACGCCCGGGAGGCCTCGCGCGTCAGTTCCCCGTGTAGGCCGACATCGAGGCGCTGCTGGGGCAGGACGTAGTGGAGATGCCCGGGGATCTTGCGTCGCGCCCGCTGCATCTGCGCCCACAGTCCCAGCTCTTCAAACACTCGACGCCCCAGTACGCCCGTGAGACCGAGCTGCGGGGCGTCGTCGAGGCGAAAGGCGTGGGGGCCGAGGCGCACGCTTCCCTCGGCGTGGCCTTGGGGCAAGACGACCACGCGCCGTCCTCGCTTGGCGGCGAGGGCCGCAGCCACGAGACCCGGGAGGTCCGAGCCCAAGACGATGACGTCGAAGTGATTGGTCGTGGTCAAAGCGACGCGCCCCTCGGCGGGCTCACTGTACGAAGCGAACCTGCGGCGCGCTCGCGCGCTCGCGCTCGACCACGGCACCGAGGCGAGTGGGGGTCTCTCCCGCCTCTTGCAGGGCTGTATGCACGGCGTCGGCGGCGTCGGGAGCCACGTAGAGGATCATGCCCAACCCGCAGTTGAAGGTCTTGCGCATCTCGTTTTCCTCGACGCCTTGGGCCGCGATGAGCTGCATGATGGCCGGTCGCTCCACGGCCGAGAGGTCGAGCTCGACCGCCTGGGTCTCTTGCAAGGCGCGCTGCGGGTTCTCGAGCAGGCCGCCGCCGGTGATGTGGGCCGCGCCGTGCATGGCCTCGCCCAGTCCGCGCAACACGGCAAAGGCGGGCTCGTAGATCCGCGTCGGCGTGAGGAGGGCTTCGCCGATCGTGAGCTGGGAACCGGGCAGGGCGTCGTCGAAGCCGGCCCCGAGGTAGGCCGGATCGAGCAGGGCCTTGCGCGCGAGAGAAAAACCGTTCGAGTGCAGCCCCGAAGAGGGCAAGCCGATGGCCTGGTCGCCAACTTGGACGCGCTCGGGCGACCAGATCGCGGCCTTGTCCACGACCCCGACGGCCGACGCGGCCAGATCGTAGTGACCGTCGGCGTACATGCCGGGGAGCTCAGCCGTCTCGCCGCCGAGTAAGGCACAGCGACTTTGGCGGCAACCCTCGACCACCCCCGCGACGATGTCCGCGACTTGGCCGGGCTGGAGTTTCCCCGTGGCGATGTAGTCGAGCAAGAAGAGGGCCTGCGCTCCCGTCACGAGCAGGTCGTTCACGCACATGGCGACCAGGTCGATGCCGACCGTGTCGTGCTTGTCGAGGGCCATCGCCACCAAGATCTTGGTGCCGACGCCGTCGGTGCATCCCACCAAGACGGGCTCTTGCATGCCGCCGGGCAAGCCGATCATCCCGGCGAAGCCGCCCAGATCCCCGAGCTGCTCGGGACGCCGCGTGGTGGCGACCATCTTCTTGATGCGTCGCACCGCCTCGTTGCCGGCTTCGATGTCGACGCCCGCGTCGGCGTAGGTCAACGCGCTGCCCGGGGCCTTGGGATCGCCTCCGCTCATGCAGCGCGCATACCAGGGGGCGCGACGCGCGACAACGACGTTTGGCGGCCAGGGGAGGTGGGCGCGCAGCGCCTTGCACGCCGAAGGCGTGTGTTCGCCCGCGCAAGTGCGGAAAAACCGGGCCTTGTGTCGCGGCGGGCGGCCGAGGATCATGCACCCGCGACGCGGTTCGCCGGTGCACCCATGGCGTGGTGGAGACGAAAAAAAGAGCCCCTGCAAAACCAAAGCCCCGAGGGAAAGGTCTCGGTGCCGAAGGGGCTGTGGTCCAAGTGTGAGGGCTGCGGCGAGATCACCTACACCGAGGAGCTGGTCCAAAACCTGCGCGTGTGCCCGGTCTGCGGGCATCACCATGTGATGCCGACCGACGAGCGCATCGCGGCCACCATGGACGAGGGCTCGTGGGTCGAGCTGCACGCGGACATGCGCTCCGGCGATCCCCTCGGCTTCAAAGATCAAAAGCCCTACGGCAAGCGGCTCGCGGCCGCGCGTGAAAAGGCCCAGCGCGAAGATGCCTTCGTGTGCGGGACGGGGCGCGTCGAAGGCGTCGAGGTCGCCGCCGGCTTTTTCGCCTTCGAGTTCATGGGCGGCTCCATGGGCTCGGTGGTCGGCGAGAAGGTCACTCGCGTGTTCGAGGTCGCCTTGGAGCGGCGGATCCCGGCCATCGTGTTCAACGCCTCCGGTGGCGCGCGGATGCAAGAGGGCATCTTGAGTCTGATGCAGATGGCCAAGACCTCGGCCGCCCGTGCCCGGCTGCGCGATGCGGGCTTGCCTTACGTGTCGGTGCTCTTGCATCCCACCACCGGTGGGGTGGCAGCGAGCTTCGCCTTCTTGGGCGACATAATCGTTGCCGAGCCGCTGGCCCTGATCGGCTTTGCGGGGCCCCGGGTCATCAAAGAGACGATCGGCCAAGAGCTCCCCGAGGGCTTCCAGCGCGCGGAGTTCTTGCTCGAGCACGGCATGATCGATCGCATCGTGAGCCGCCTCGAGATGCGCGAGCAGCTGGCGACGATGTTGGAGCTCTTGGGCTGCGAGCGCGAGCGCGAGAGCGCCTGAGTCGGCGCGGCGACCATGAGCGAAGATTGGCGCGCGCCGCTGTTCGCCCGCCGCAACGCGGGCATGAAGTTCGACCTCGAGAGCCTGCGGGCTGTCGACGCGGCCTTGGGCCATCCGGCTCGGGCGGCGCGCCATGTGCAGGTGCTGGGCACCAACGGCAAGGGCTCGACCAGCGCCATGATCGCGTGGGCCCTTCAAAAAGCAGGGCAGCGGGCGGGCCGTCGGGTGGGGCTGTTTACGAGCCCGCACCTGCACCGGGCCGGCGAGCGAGTGCGTGTGAATTTCGTGCCGGCAACGGACGCCGAGCTGCGCAGCGCCATCGAGCGCGTGCTCGAGCACGAAGGGGCAGCGGGGCGCACGCTCAGCTTCTTCGAGCTGCTCACCTTGGCGGCGCTCGTACATTTTGGGGCGGCGGGGGTCGAGGACATCGTGCTCGAGGCCGGCTTGGGGGGACGCTTGGATTCGACCTCCCTGCGGCGGGCCGACCATGTCGCGCTGACCTCCGTGGCGATGGATCATCAGGCCTTTTTGGGGCCCGACCTCGCCAGCATCGCCGGCGAAAAGCTCGGGGCGCTGGACGCCGAACAAGTGCTTTGGACGGTGGCGCAAGCCCCCGAGGTCGAGGCGGTGCTGTCGACCCGGCCATTTCGCCGGGCTTCTCCCGTGCCCGCCTCGCTCCCCGCCGTCTTGCCCGGTCCCCACCAGCGCATCAACGCCAGCTTGGCCCGCGCCTTGGTCGAGGGCATGGGTGAGCCATGGCCCGGCGAGGCGGGCTGGGCCGACTTTCGATGGCCCGGGCGCTACGAGGCGCGGCCGCACCTAGGCGGCGTCATGGTCTTCGATGTCGCGCACAATCCCCACGCGATGGAGGCCTTGGTCGAGGCGGCGACGGCCGACCGCGCGGGCCCGCCCGACCTGATCGTTTGGGGGCACGCGGCCGACAAAGAGGGGGAGGCGATGCGCGCGGCCTTGGCTCGACTCGAATGTGAGCGCTGGTGGGCGGGGCCCGTGGGGCCTCGCGGTCAGTGCAATGCGGGGTCGCGCAGCACAGAAGCGCGAGCCTTCGACGACGCTTCCAGCCTCGAACTGCGCGCCGCGCTCGAGTCCCGCTTGGCGGGTGGGGCGCGCGTGCTGGTCTGCGGATCGCACTTCGTGGTCGCACCGCTGCGGGCATGGGCGCTGGGCTTGGGGCCACTGGACATGGATCCCCCTGAACTGACCGACCCGGTGAACGTGCACGGGGAGCAGGGACCGCCTTGACGGGAATCCCCGGTCTTTTTGGATCCCGCTTCGCCGCCCCGCTAAACTATCGATGTCATGCGGGTACTCCCTAGCGGACTTCTCGGGTTTTGTGTTGCCTTGTCCTTTGCGCCGAGCGCCAACGCGGCTCCACCACCGCCGCCGCGCTCCGACAACACGCGACCGCCTACGTCGCCGACGCCACCGAACCCCGAGTACGTCGAGGGCGCGCAGGGCGACCCCGCGGTCGAAGGTGCACGCACCTTGGATGAGGACGTCGCGGCCGCGTGGTCCTACTCGACCGGTGGCAGCTCGGAGCCCGCGTACACGCGCCCCGAAGCCAAGCAGGCGGCCGAACTCAAGATCAACCCGATCGGCTACTACCAGGGCGTGAGCGTCGCGGGCTCGAACTTACCGCCCTTTGCCCCGCAAGAGCTCGGCACGGGCGCCGCGGTCTTGACCTGGTCCGGTTTCGAGACCGAGCGCGCGACCTCGCGGGTGTTTTTCCAGCTCTCCAGCCCGATCGCCCCCGAAGGCACGCTCGACGGACTGACGCTGACCTATCGACTGCCGAACACCTCGGTGAACGTGCGCAACAACCAGCGCCGCCTCGACACCCGGTACTTTCGCACGCCGGTCACGAGCGTCTCGATTCGCCGCAGTGGCGCCGATACCTTGATCACCGTGAAGCTGCGCCGCGAGGTCGCACCGCAAACGCGCGTGGTCCCGGGGGCCAACGGCTACTCGATGTTCGTGATCGAGTTCTTCGACGAGGCGGCGGCCAACGACGTCGCGGCGGCCGACGCTCCGGAGAGCTGATCGGTACGAGCGAGCTAGGGCCCCGTGCTGCCTTAGATGGCGAGCTCGGGGTCGAGTCCATTGGCGCGGACCATTCCCGCGAGCTCCAGGCCACCGAAGGCGACCGCAGCCAGGCCCGCAGCGGCGCCAAAGACCGGGGTGAGGGCACCGGCTACGGCGAAGGCCATGAACCAGCGGTGCCGCGTGAGCCCCTCGAGTCTTCGCTGCCCGTCGAGGGTGCGCAGCACGCGGGCGAGCTGAGCTTCTTCTTCCGCAGTCAAAGGTAGCGCTTTGATTCTGGCGGGTAAGTGCTCGTGATTCCACCATAAAAGGCGGTCTACAAAGTCGCGGAGGCGCGCGCGTTCTTCTTTCGGGTCTTTGAGGCCGGCCAAGATGACGGGCCGCGCCAGGCTGCGCACGCCCGGGTG
>JAUIJR010000267.1 GCA_030431075.1 Polyangia bacterium
GTGTGGACATCGAGCACCGCACCCACGCGCTGCGGATCGGCGCGGATGGGCCCACGAGCGACTCCCCGAATACCGTGGCGCTGGTCGCCATCGAGCGTCTCGTCGAATCGACCCTCGGAGGGGCCGACGTGGATGCGCCCGACGAGGGGTCGCCCGAGCATCCTGCCGCCCCGGATCCCACGACCGCCGCCGAGTCCCAGACGCGCATCGGCGTCGACGAGACGCCGCCCGAGGCTGCCCCGGCTGAGCCGCAGCTGCCGGTCTCCCTCCCTCCCCCACCACCACGCCGTTGGGCGATCGAGCTCGGCGTGGTGGGTGCGAGCCTGGGCCCCATCGGTGGCGCCATCGCTGTCCAACACCAATGGTCGCGTGCATGGGCGAGCCTGCACGCCGAAGCTGCCTTTGTTCCGAGTGCGCCGACCGAGCGGGCAGGTCCGGCCGAGATCCAATCCGCCGGGATCTTTCGCACCCGCCTCGCCGGCGGCTACGTGTTCAGGGACGGAGCACGCTGGCGACCCCGACTGGGCGCCGCCTTCGAGCTCGGTATCCCGCTCGTGGGCAGCCACTTTGAAGATGATGCCCAGCGCGTCGGGGGCCTCGAGTACGGCATCGTCGGCATGCCCGAGCTCGAGCTCGGCGTGAGCGTCGAGCTGCGACGCCCCTTGTCCTTGGCCTTCGCCTTACGCGGCGGGCCGCTGTTGGAGCTTGCGTCCCTTCCTTTGGCCGATGGCCGCCGCTTCGTCTTCCCGCCCTACTTCCTGGCCGGGACTTTGTCGCTTCGTTTCGCTTGGCCCGCGCCCGCCCGGTCGGTCGATTGACCCACCGCGAGGGGTTCGGGTGTCTAAGAGGGGGTGACGCAAAGCAAGTGGTCCTCGCGCTGGGCTCCGCCCCGGCCTTCTCCCTTGATGAGTGCGCTCGTCGGCCTCGGCCTCGGCGCCAGCACGGCCGCCCTCGCTTGCGATGCGCCCGGCCAGTGTCGCGGCGTCATCGACGTACGCTGCGATGGTCTCGATGACTGTTGGTGCAACTCGGGCCCCTTCGCGGGCGACAGCTGCATCTACGACCTCGAGTCGAACGCCCCCGAAGTCTGCGAGGTCAAGTGCTGCGAAGGGGCCACCGCCGGGCCGTCGGTCCCCGGGCCACCGTCGATCTTGAGGGGGACCAAATGATGCGCGCTCGAATCCTCGCCCTCGCTTTGCTACCCGCGATGCTGGCGTGCCCCAGCTCCGGCCGCGAACCCACCACCCACATGGTCGAGATGCGCGACGGCGTCGCACTTGCCACCGACGTCTACTTACCGGCGGGCGAGGGTCCCTTCCCCGTGATCTTGTGGAGAACGCCCTACGACAAGGCGGGCGATCAGTGGACGGCGCAGGCACTGACCGAAAACGGCATCGCCGTAGTGGCTCAGGATACGCGCGGCCGCTTCGACTCCGAGGGACGTGACCTCGTGTTCACCAGCGACGGTGACGGCCCTCTCGCCGACGGATACGACACCATGGCGTGGATCGCCGAGCAGCCGTGGAGCAACGGCAAGATCGGCACTTCGGGGGAGTCGGCCCTGGGGATCACGCAATACATGGCCGCGTCGGCCGGGGCGCCGTGGCAGGTCATGCTCGACGCGCAGTTCGCCACGCCCAACCTCTACTCCGACGCCTTTTTCCAAGGCGGCGTGCGCCGGCACTCCTTGACCGAGCGTTGGCTCGAGGCCCAAGGCAGCTTGGACTTCCTCGACGACATCGCCGCCCACCCCTTCTTGGACGACTTTTGGGACCCCGCAGAGACGCGCGATCAGTGGGCCATGGTCACGACCCCCGGCTACCACGTCGGCGGTTGGTACGACGCCTTCGCCCAAGGAAACCTCGACGCGTTCATGGGCTACCAGTACGAAGGCGGGCCCGGCGCGGCCGGCAACCAAAAGCTGGTCATGGGGCCGTGGCACCACGACGCGACTTGGCAAAGCGAGCAAGGCGAGCTCACCTTCCCGGACAATGCCGTCGCCCCGCCGATCGATAACGCCTTCGACGTGATGTTCAATCATTGGCTCGAGCTCGGGCACCCCGAGATCCCCGAGCACCCCGATGACATCCCCAACGTCCAGTACTACGTGATGGGGGACGTCGATGACCCCGACGCGCCCGGCAACCTGTGGCGCGCCGCCGACGACTGGCCGCCCCCCGCCGCGGGCGTTCGCTGGCACCTTCAGCCCCAAGGCGGCCTATCCGAGAGCTGCCCGGGCAACGACGGGGATACGACGCGCTACCGCTTCGACCCCGCCGACCCTGCGCCCACCCGCTGTGGCAACAACCTTCTCATCGAGTCCGGCCCCTGCGATCAGCGCGAGGTCGAAGCCCGCGAAGATGTCGTCGTCTTCGAGACACCCGAGCTCGGCGCGCCGATGGAGATCACGGGTCACATCTACGCACACATCTACGTCGAGATCGATCAGCCCGACACGGACTTGATGGTCCGGCTGACCGATGTCTATCCCGATGGCCGCTCCATGCTCATCTCCGATGGCGCCTTGCGCTTGGCCACCCGTGGCTCGCCGACCGATCTCATGCCGCTGAGCCCGGGTGAGATCATCGAAGCCGAGGTCGACTTGTGGAGCACCTCGATCATCCTCAACGCCGGGCACAGGCTGCGCATCTCGCTCACCTCCTCGAACTGGCCCCGCTTCGCCGTCAACCACAACAACGGCCTGCCCTACCCCGACTCCAACACTGGCCCGAGCACCCCGGTGAACGTCACGCTCCACCACGATGCCGAGTACCCCTCGTACATCGAACTGCCGGACCCGAGCCGCGACCCGGCTGGAGTCAATCTCTGCTTGTAGAGCAGCGACCTCGGGCATCCAAAGGGCCGGCCCCCGAACTCGAGTCAACGACCCGCGGTTCGCGGGTCAACCACCCTCCACTTCCCGATCCGCTGTCCCCGATCTCCACCCAACCACCCCTCGATCTCCACCCTGCGACCCCCGATCTCCGCTGGGCTCTCCCGGCTGTGCGCCCGCCCGCCCGCCCCGCGGCGGTCTTTTCGCATCCCTGAGTTTGCTTCGCGCTCCCCGATCGCGGCGAGTGACCCCGCGGCCATGCTTGGGTGGTCCCCGATCTCCCCTGGGCGCTCCCCGATCTTCGCCGAGCTCCCCATGGATCCCCACCCCGCAACCCGTCGATCTCCACCGAGCTCTCCCCAACCCGCGGCCCGCCCCCCCTCGGATCCGCGGCGAAGCATCCCCCGATCGCCTCCGAGCCTGCCCCACGCGCAACGATCGAAGCCCTCCGTAGCGCCCCCACGCGCACCACTCGTCCGCAACCGCGATCGTCGCTATGCCCACGGCCGTTCCCGCTCTCCCTCGAGCGCTCCCCGATCTCCTCCGAGCCCACCCGTCATTTGCCTCGAGCTGCCCCACGATCTCCCCCGAGCTCACCATGATCCCCCCCGAGCGCCGCAGGATCCCGCCAAAAGCGCGAGCCGAGGCGCTCTCGAGGCATCAGGCCCGGTGCGACGAGCGTGATCAGCTGCGACCTTCGACCGGCACCCGACCCGCGCCCGATCTTCCCGTCCCGACCCCGACCCCGGCCCCTGCCCCAAACGCCCGCGTCCCGAGCGCCCCCGCAAAACTATCCTCGATTGGGTCAATCAGCCGGACTCACGCGCGTGAGTCGAGCTGATTGACCCGGAATCGGTCAATCAGCCGGGGGCGCTCGAGGCGCGGGAGACGAGTTGATGGATCCCCAATCGGGCAACCAGCCCGGGTGCTCGCTCATCTCCGCGACCATGAAGGTCGCAAGCGACCCCCTGTGACGCACGGACCTCAGGCGGCCGGCTGCACGAGCTCGGTCACCGCCACGTCCATGCGTCGCATCTTCGTCCGCCCGGTCATCAGGTCGACGGTCTTGCGCAGGCGTGTCCACACCGACTCTTGCACGTAGGGCACGCCGTGGCGTTCGCAGATGGCTTGGACCTCGGGTTGGATGCGGGCGTAGCTGCGCATGGGGAGGTCGGGGAAGAGGTGGTGCTCAATTTGGTAGTTGAGCCAGCCGTGCATGAAGTCGTTGAGATCGCCGCCGGTCTTGAAGTTGGTGCTGCCGAGGACTTGGCGCAAGTAGAACTCGGCGCGGTCGCGGGGGCGGCCTTCGAAGGCGTAGAGGTCTTCGCCGGCGTGGTTGGTCGTGATGATCACGAAGGCGTGCAGGTTGGTCCAAAGCTCGGCGAGCACGCTGTTGATCAGCACGCTGAGCGCAGCCCAGGGGCTGAGCAACAGCGCCAAGGCGGGGAGCGCGACGAAGTTGACCAGGCCGTAGGGGGCCAAGCAGCGCAACCAAAAGCGCGGGCGCAAGAACTGTTGGGCCAAAGGCCGCAGGGCTTCGCGCGGGGTCGGGCCGCCTTTGCGATCGCGGTTGGCCTCGAGCATGCGCAAGGTGTTGGGCGCGTAGTAGCTCCACTTCCAAGTCGTGGAGACCGCGGCCACGAAGGCGAGCTTGGCCGGGCGCGGCCAGCTCGCGTCGCGCAGCCAGTCCATGTTGACCTCGACCAGGTCGGGGTCGAAGTCTTCGCCGAGTCGGTAGTGGTGCAGCTGATTGTGCTCGTGGGCCCAGGCTTCGGGATCGATCCAGTCGTTCCAGTCGATCAGGCGTCGCCAGCCGCGGGCGAAGCCTTTGCTCGTGCGCGACTTCGGCAGGCCGGGCACCTTGTCGTAGCCGCGGTGCAAGACGTGGTGCGCGACCATGGCCCAACGGCTCGTCCGCGCTTGGCCGATCAACAGCACCGACAAAGGGTTCGGCGCGATCCATGAAGTCGCCCAACCCAGCGCCGCACAGGCGCGGCCCCATCGCTCCATCTTGCGCAGGTGGGCGGCGTCTTCCGGACCTAGCGCGTCGCGGGCCCGCTTGCGCAAGTCGTCGAGCTCGGCCGCAAAGGCCTGGGGGTCGAAGTCGGCCGGCAGCGGGCTGGACACGCGCGCGGAGCATCGGGGCGTGGCCATGGGGGGTCAAGCGCGCGGCTGCGCTGGGATCGAGGGCGCATGGGCCCCCGATCCGCCCTGGCGCAAAGACGGGTTCGCGCGCGCACGATCACGGGTAGGCGGTGGGCCTACATCCATCCAAGTGCCCGTGATCCGCCGCCCACGGGCTGTGCGCGGCCTTTTCACTCGCTGGCGCAATGGTCCGGCGTCTGGGATCGTTAGGGGGCCGAACAAAGCGGGCGCACCTGCGTCAAAGGCACGCGTTTTCGACCATGCACATCCAGCTCAACGATGTCGGCAAGACCTACGATGGCCAGCAGTGGGCGGTCAAAGGGGTCGATCTGGAGATCCCCAGCGGAAGCCTCTTCGGCTTCATCGGGCCCAACGGCGCCGGCAAGAGCACCACCTTGCGCATGGTCGCCACGGTGATGCGGCCGACCGCGGGCAGCATCACCCTCGACGGTAAGGCGATCGGTGACGACCCCTCGCTCGCGCGCCGCAAGATCGGCTTTTTGGGCGACGGCAATCCGCTCTACAAAGACATGAGCCCGGCCGAGTACCTGCGCTTTTATGGGCAGTGCTTTCGCATGACGGGGGCCGAGCTCGAAAAGGCCATCGACGGCACCCTCGAAGAGCTCAACTTGGTCGACAAGCGCGACGCCGCTTGCGGTGAGCTGAGCAAGGGCATGCGCCAACGCGTGCTCATCGGCCGCTGCTTGTTGCACGATCCCAAACTGCTGATCTTGGACGAGCCAGCCGACGGCCTCGACCCCAAGGGTCGCAACGAGTTGCGCCGCACCTTGCAGCGCGTGCACCAACGCGGCGTGACCATCTTGGTCAGCTCCCACATCTTGCGCGAGCTCGACGACCTTTGCGATCAGGTCGCCATCATCCAGCAAGGTAAGCTGGTCGTCAGCGGCGAGGTCGACAAGCTCGTCAGCAACTACGAGGTCAGCCGCTTCAGCTACGAGATCCGCCTGCTCAGCGGACTCGAAGAGGCGCTGCCGATCCTGGCCAAGCGCCAGGCCCTCGTCGAGGGCACCGGCAAAGAAGAGGGTCTCGACCTGCTTCGCGTGCAAGTGCGCGGCGGCGAAGAACTCATGGCCGACATCTTGGCCGACCTGGTGGGCGCGGGGGTCCGCGTCGTCACCGTCAGCCGCCATCGCTCGCGCCTCGAGGACGTCTACGACCGTCTCTCGGCCGACCACGTGAACTGAACTTCCCCCACCCCGAGCCGATCCCATGAAACAGCTCCCCCTGCCCTCTTTCGCGCTTCCCTTCGTCACCCGGGCCTTTCGCGGTCCGCGACTCAAACGCTTCGTCTCGCTGAGCGCCCTGCTCGCGTTGCTGACCATCTTCTTGGGCACCTACGTCGCCATCGGCGGCGGTCGCTTCGAGCAAGAGGTGCGCGTGAGCCTCGGCCACGAAAAGCACATGTGGGAGCAGCAGCGCGAGGAGTTCAAGATCTCCACGCGCTACGACTGGGAAGCGCGTGAGATGAAGGACTGGGCGAGCCGCGCCCGAGCCATGCGCGAGACGGACCGGGCGGGCTTTTTGGCCGCGGCCGCCGCCGGCTACGACGGCGAAACGGCCCTGGGCTGGAACCAGGTCAACTCGGAGATCTACGACGCCTACCACACCGTCGAGGCGGCGGTGCTCTCTCCGCCCAGCCACCGTGGCCAGCGCGCCTTGCAAGAGCGAGCCGCGGCCGCGATCAACATGAGCGTGCCGGCGAGCTGGGAGTACACCGACGGCGGCTTCGGCTGGTACAGCGATGACGAGGTGCAACGCCTCGAGATGATCCTCGAGCGCGACTTGATCCCCGCCATCGAGCCCTACCGCTCGCCGCTGGGCTTCACCGGCGCGGTGCGCTTCGTCGGCGGATTGGCCGCGACCTTGTTGAGCTTGCTGATGTTGGTGCTCGCGCCCTTGGTGGTCGCCGTGCGCCAGACCAGCGAGGTCCACGAGAACACCTTGCAGCCGCTGACCGGCACCTCTTTGTCGCCGGGTGAGCTGGCCCGAGGCCTGCGCGCGGGCCCCTTGGCCGTGATCGCCGTCTTCGCGCTGCCGCTGGCGCTCATCACCTTGACGAGCTCGCTGTTCGTCGGAACCTTCGGCCGCGCGCTGGTCTTGATGACGGTCATCGGCGCGGGCGCCTACGGCATGTCGGCCTTTGGTCAGCTCATCGGCCAGGTCGCCGGCGCACGCAGAACCCCCGGCATCGTGGGCGTGGCCTTGCTGCTGGGCCTCGGCATCGTGTGGTTCATTGGCGCTGCCTTGGGCTTCGACGCCCCGCGCGACGCGGCCGGCATGCTCGGCGCGGTGCCCCAGTCCTCGGCTGCCTTCTTGCAGGTGTGGGCCCTGGGCCTGGGCAAGCACCATGACGTGACGGCGGCCGCCTTCGCCACGATCGCCTTTGGTGCCTTCGCGTGGATGGCCTTTGGGGTCATCGCCACGCGCGTCACGGCCCATCGCGTCGGTGCCCTCGAAGGGCCTGCCTTGCCGCGTAGCTGGGCCTTTGGTGGCGCGGCCGTGGCCACGGTGCTCGCCTGCTTGTCGACCACCATCGTCTTGCGCGGCCACGTCTCGCACGAAGAGCGCCAGCTCTTCTACTTCATCGACCTGCTCTTTTTGGCC
>JAUIJR010000268.1 GCA_030431075.1 Polyangia bacterium
TCCGGGCACGGACTCCGAAGGCGAGGCCAGCGGCGAAGAGGGCGACACCTCCGAAGCCAGCTCGTCCGAAGCCGGCAGCTCCACCAGCGGGAGCAGCAGCAGCACCAGCGGGAGCACCGACAGCGGCAGCACCGACAGCGGCACGAGCACCAGCGCGACGACGAGCACCAGCGGTGGTGGCTTCGTGCAGGTCGACGGCGGCATCGAGGGTAGCTGCTTGCCGGGCAAGCTCGACGACTGCTCCGAAGGCGAGAAGTGCTCGGCCTACGTGATGGAACCCGGCTACTGCTGCGTCGACACCAACACCTGCGTCCCGATCATCGGCGACAAGCAGTTCGGCGACGAGTGCACCCGCACGGACATGAACGACGACTGTGACAACGGTCTGTTCTGCATGACCAAGACCTCCGGCGACACCGGAATGGGCGTGTGCTTGCAGTTCTGCGACGTCACCAACGCGAACGACTGCGCCGACAAGGGCTTGCCCGACGCGCGCTGCGTGTCCTTCAACGACGGCGTGTTGCCCCTTTGCGAGGACGACTGCGATCCGCTGGCGCAAGACTGCCCCGACTCGAACTTCGGCTGCTACGCCGTGGGCGATCAGGGCTTCACCTGCACCATCCCGGGCTTCGACGAAGGCCTCGGTAACGATGCCGACGAGTGCTTCACCATCCAGTCCTGCAAGCCGGGCCTGGTCTGCGTCGACGGCGCCTCGGTCGCCGGTTGCCAAGCCGACAGCTGCTGCACCCAGTTTTGCGACTTGGGCAACGGCGACGCCGACTGCACGGACTCGATGGAGCTGTGCGAGCCCTACTTCGATGCCGGCACCGCGCCGCCCGGATACGCCGACGTCGGCGTCTGCTCGATTCCGCAGGGCTAGTCGCCCACGGATTGACCGCACACTCGGAGGACCGGCCACGCGCCGGTCCTCTTTGTTTTTGCTCGCCGCAAGTCCGGTAGCGCGCCGGTGATCCTCCTTTCGTGGCGCCGGCCTCGCCCGCCTTTTGCCACTGCGGCTTCGGTGTCACACTCGGCGCGCATGACCGAGATCGACCGGCTCGTCGAGACGCAGGCGAAAGAGCTCGCCGACGCCATCCCCAAGCGTCGTCTGCAGCGCGCGCTCGAGAGCTTCGGGGAGGACTTGGCCATCAGCTTCAGCGGCGCCGAGGACGTGCTGCTGATCGAATACGCGAAGCAGACCGGCCTCCCCTTTCGTGTCTTCAGCTTGGACACCGGCCGTCTCCACGCCGAGACCTATCGCTTCTTCGACGCGGTCGAAAAGCACTACCAGATCCGGATCGAGTACTGCTTCCCGCAAGCCGAGGCCGTCGAGGGCCTGGTCCGGCAAAAGGGCATGTTCAGCTTTTACGAGGACGGCCACAAAGAGTGCTGCGGGATCCGCAAGGTCGAGCCTTTGCGACGGCAGCTCTCGGGGCTGCGCGCGTGGGTCACCGGCCAGCGCCGCGACCAAAACCCGGCCACGCGCCAAGAGGTCCCGCTCGTCGAGGTCGACGGTGGCTTCACCGGTCGCGAGGGCGCCGCATTGGTCAAGTACAACCCCCTCGCCGACCGCAGCAGCCAGGACGTCTGGGATGCGATCCGCGCCTTCGAGGTGCCGCACAACGCCCTGCACGCGCGCGGCATGATCAGCATCGGCTGCGAGCCCTGCACCCGCGCCATCACCCCCGGCATGCACGAGCGCGAAGGACGTTGGTGGTGGGAGCGCGGAGATGCCAAGGAGTGCGGCTTGCACCTCGGATCCGACGACGACGCGGGGCGGCCCTCATGATCGTCATGAAGTTCGGCGGCAGCTCCGTCGCCAACCGCCCGCAGATCGAGAAGGTCGTGGCCATCGTCCGCGCCGCCCAGTCTCGCCGGCCGCTCGTGGTGAGCTCAGCCCACAAGGGGGTCACGGACGCCCTGGTCGCCACGGCCCATCGGGCCGCCGCGGGCGACCCCGATCCCAGCGCCGTGCTCGACTTGCAAGGCGGTGTGGCCAGCGCGCTCGGCTGCACGCCCGATCTCCTCGAGGGGCTCTTTGGCGAGCTGCGCGACCTCTTGCGCGGCCTCGCCTTGGTCCGTGAACTCAGCCCCCGCAGCCTCGACTACATCTCGAGCTTCGGGGAGCGCATGAGCACCCGCTGCATCGCCGACTTCATGCGACGCGAGGGACTGCCCGCACGCCAGCACGACGTGTGGGACCTCGGCTTCATCACCGACTCCGTGCACGGGCGAGCACGTCCGACCGCGGGCTTCGAAGCCCGTGTGCGCGAGTCCATCGCCGCCCTCCCCGCGGACGAGATTCCCATCATCACCGGCTTCATCGGCAAGGACAGCCAAGGGGCCATCACCACCGTCGGCCGCAACGGCTCGGACCTCACGGCCAGCCTGCTCGGCGCTGCGCTGGGCGCCGAAGAGGTCCAGATCTGGAGCGACACCGACGGCGTGCTCACCGGCGACCCCTCGGTGGTCGCAGGGGCGCGCAACATCCCCCACATGCGCTTCGACGAGGCGGCCGAGCTCGCCTACTTCGGCAGCCGCGTCTTGCATCCCTCGACCCTTCTGCCCGCCGTCGAGGCCGATATCCCCGTACGCGTGCTCAACACCAACCGACCGGAGCATCCCGGGACGGTCATCGCTCACGATCCCCCCAAGCTCGAGCGCGCCGCGACCTCCATCGCCTACAAAGAGGGCCAGTCCGTCCTCACCCTCACCTCCACCCGCATGTTTGGACGGGCGGGATTTTTGGCGGAACTCTTTGGGGTCGTCGAGCGTCACGGCGTCGTGCTCGACATGCTCTCGACCTCCGAGATCAGCGTCTCGATGACCAGCGACGACCACGCGGGACTCGCCCGCGTCCGCGACGATCTCGCCGCCATGGGCACCTGCACCCTCGAGTCGGGACGCACGATCATGGTCATCGTCGGCCGCGAGATGCCGACGCGGCCCGGACTCGGCGCCGACATCCTCGCCGCGATGGCGCGCGAAGGCATCAACGTCGAGATGCTCAGCCACGCGCGTGGCAGCATCAACTTCTCGATGCTCATGCGCGACGAAGCCGTCGCCAAGGCCGTACCCGCGCTACACGCCATGCTCTTCGAAGGTTGAATCGGTGCTCAAGAAGGTCCTCATCGCGCTCGCCCTCCTCTTGCTGATCGCGGGCGGCGTGGTGGCCTGGTTTTGGCACCAAGCCACGGCCCTGCCCGAGTGGTACGCCGAGATCGAGCTCGAGGACGCGGCTGCCCCCACCGGTGAGTTGCAGTGGGCGGTGGTCCCCGACGCCGAGCCTCCTCCCCCGGGCGCCGAGCCGCCCCCGCCGACCAAAAAGCCGAAGCGCCGGGAGATCCGCAACTTCCACCTTCGCGCGCACGTCTCCACCCCCGAGGCCCGCAAGGCCTTTCGCGCGAGTCGGGCCACCTACGAAGACGGACATCTCGAGGCCGGGGTGATCGTCAACGCCGGCAAGGTCTCCCAAGACGCGCTGTCCAAAAAGGACAAGGGATTCTTTCAGCGCTTGATCCGGGCCTTCCCCTCCCTGGCCAAGCGCGACGTCTACGTCGCCCTCGAAGACGAGCCGGTCGTCGCCGAGGACGGGATCCTTCAACTCGGCGCCCACCCCAAGATCCGCGTCGGCAAGCTCAGCTACTCGCTCGACCAAGTCGCCAAAAAACTCGGGGTCTCCAGCGCCGCCGCGCGCCGCGACATCAACAAAGAGCTGCGTCGGCTCAAGGTCACGGACCCGGATCACCTACAGCGACTGCCCGTCGAGCCCGTCGGCTGACGCGATTTGCGCGCGGCCAAACTCAGCCTCGCCGGCCGCCCTGCGTCCCCGTCCCTGAACCCCGCAGGACGCGCAAGTCTGCTCGACTACAATGCGCGCATGCGCATGACTTGTTCGACCTTGGTACTGGGACTCGGCGCTCTCTTGCTCGCCTGCAGCTTCGACGCGTCGACCACCGGCTCCGGTAGTGAGGACGAAAGCGGCACCGAAGGCACCGAAGAGTCCAGCTCTGAAGGCGGAGAGGTCGGCTCCGAAGCCAGCGAAGGGTCCGAGAGCGAGGGCTCCGAGAGCGCCAGCTCCGAGTCGGGAGATGGGGACGGCGATGGCGACGGCGATGGTGATGGTGACGGCGATGGCGATGGTGACGGCGATGGTGACGGGGACGGCGATGGTGACGGTGATGGAGACGGCGATGGTGATGGAGACGGCGATGGCGACGGCGATGGTGACGGCGATGGTGACGGGGACGGCGATGGCGACGGCGACGGCGACGGGGACGGTGATGGCGACGGCGACGGCGATGGCGACGGCGATGGCGATGGCGGCAACCAGAACACCGAGCCATGGGGCCCCTGCCCCAACGGCGACGATCAGTGCCTGCCCGGCGAGCAGTGCATCAGCCGCGACAACTGGAGCTTGTGCACGGACACCTGCTTCACTGGCCTCGACTGCGATGGCACCGGCTGCAACTCGCTCGGCGACTTCCAGCAGTACTGCTCAGAGGGCTGCGGCGGTGTTTTCGGCGGCCCCTGCCCCTCGGGCATGGTCTGTTCCACCAACTCCAACGTGGTCGGCGGCGGCTGCGTGTGGCCCAAGGGCAACTGAGGCCGAGCCGGCCATTGAGCGGGATCGATGGGCGCCTACTCGGCGCTGTCGACCCACTGCGAGATCAGCTCGTCGTTGTCCATGACGCGGGACTCGTAGTGGTCCCACACGTCCGACAGATACACGGCGGAACTCATCGATCGCGCAGCGCTCAGGTAGAGCGCAAAGTAGTCGACGCCACCGGTGCCCAGTCCTTCGACCTTGTCGAGGGGCTGTTTGGACACGGGACACAAAAGCTCGCACTTGGTCCCCGCGGGCAAGGCGAGTCCCTCTTTGCGTCGGTCGCCGTGGATCGGGCTCAGATGAACGAGGCCCTCCTGGTCGCCCGCCCGGACCAACAAGCTCACGGCCGGAAAGCCATCGAAGGTGACGTTGCTGATGCCGACCAGTTTCTCGCCGGTCGGACCGTAGGCCTGGTTGATCACGACCACGACCCCATCGCGCACGGAGACCATCTCGCTCGCGGGCTCGGTTCCGGTGACGGTGAGATTCTCGGTGTCGACGTTCTGCTTGGACATGATCGGGCCCGGGCGCGTGCGCCTGTAGACAACAAATCATCCCCGGGCGCGACTGACAAGCGCCCCCCCGACGAAAAGCGTCTCTTCCCTCGTCCGACCCGCCCGAGAGCGCTCCCGAGCCGGCCGGCTGGCGTGGCGCGCGGCGAAGGGCAGGCAAAGTCGACGCCCGACGCGCTTCCGCCTCGTGTATGGTTTCCACCTACGCATGCTCATCGTCACCGGCACGAAGCGCAGCGGTACCTCGATGTGGATGCAGATCCTCGTCGCCGCGGGCTTTCCCGCCTTTGGTGAGGCCTTCCCGGGGAAGTGGGGCGACACCATCCGCGAGGCCAACCCCTCCGGCTTTTACGAGTCGATCCTACGTCAGGGCATCTACTACCGCACGAACCCGCACCCGGTGACCGGCGACTACTTCTTTCCCGAGCAAGTCGAGCGACACGTCGTCAAGGTCTTCATCCCCGGGCTGGTGCGCAGCGACCGGGCCTTCATCAGCCGTGTGGTGGCGACGATGCGTCCATGGCGCGAGTACGAGGCCTCCCTCGCCCGTCTCTACGCGATGGAGGACGAGAAGCGAGAGGGCAAGCCCATCCCGGCCCGCATGCCCGGCCACCTCGAGTGGTGGGCCGAGAACTTCGCGCTGATCCGCGACATCGCCACCCGGCGCTACCCGGTCAACGTGCAGTCCTACGACAGCCTCTTGGCCGACCCGGCCAAGGTGATCACCGAGACCCTGCGCTGGATCGGCGAGGGCGACCACGAGGCCGCAGTCGCAGCCGTGAAGCCCGAGCACCGCACCCAGCGCGACGTGGAGTCCCAGAGCTTCGACGCCGAGACCGCCGCCTTGTGTGACGAGCTGTACGCCATGGTGCACGAGCGAAAAGCCCTCACGCCCGCCTTCATCACCAAGCTCAACGAGAAAGACCGCGAGCTGGCCCCGGAGATCCAAAAAGTCCAGCACGCCATCGCGCTCGAGCGGGCCAAACGGCGCGCCAGCGGCAGCGGCGAAGGGGCGACGGCCGAGGCAGCTGCCTCGTCTCCGGCCGACCAAGCGGTCGAGCCAGCGGTCGAGCCCCCCGAGGCGCTCTAGACCCCGCGATCGGCGGTCACGCGCCTTCGAGGTAGCTGGTGAGTTCCTGCGCCTTCGTCTCCGCGGGCGCCGGCTCTCGGGTGGGGTCCCCCCACCAAAAGTCGAAGGCGGCGGTCCCAAAGCTCTCGGGCAGATCGCCGAGCGCCGCATGGGCCGAGGGGGCGAAGTGCAGCTCGAGGATCACGTGATGGAACCGCTTCGCGAGTAGGTCCTCGTGCTCGCGCTGCGTTCGGCCCGGCGGACAGTCGATCACCGCGTCGGTGTCCTCGGGCCATGCGTCTCCCGGCTGGACATTGCAGCGGGCGACCATGGCGACGTGCTCCACGTGGGCCTCGGCGGCCGCGCGCGCCTCGGCTTCGCTGCTGGGACGCCCCTCGACCCCGGGAAGCGAGGCGCCGGCGTCGAGCAAGGCCGCGACGGCGAAGGAGCGCGTGCACACGTAGTCGTTCGCGCCACCGGCAGTCGTGTTTCGCACCCTCCAGATCTCGACGCCCGGCCGTGAGTCCGTTGCGCGGGAGACGACGTAGGTATCGGTCATGGAGCAGATCTACGATCAACCGCCCAGTACCGCAAGCAGCTCCGCGTCGCTCACGTCCGAGGGATCCGTCAAGTCGAGACCAGCCCACTGCGCCGGGACGACCGGGGTGGCGAAACGAAAGAAGTCGAAGCTCGCCCGCAGGTCCGGGTTGCCGTCGTTCGGGGCCGCCGACCAGTTGTTGTAGACGCTCGCGCTATCCTGCGAGACGCGCCCCCAGTCGGTGTAGGTGACCATCCCGACTTGCATCGTCTGCGCGAGGTCCGGTCGCGCGTAGCGGCGATGCACGCTCCAGTCACCGCCTACGGTACGCAGCATGACGATGACGTAGCCGCCGACCCGGGCGCTGCGCAGCTCGAGTTCACCGGCGGGGCTCGCATCGATCTCGAGCACCGAGTTGCTGTCGTTCGTCGTCTTGACCTCGGTCTCGAAGCCGGAGCTGCCGCTCGCACGGCCCAGCGACAAAAACACGTAGTCCTCCCCTCCCGCCGTCCAGGTCGCCGCCGTGATCGCCCGCGGGTTGCGAATCATGATTCCGGCCAAGCTGTAGCTGCTCGCGGGCGCTCCCGTCCCCGCGAGGTTCGAGGTCCGCACGCGGGTCGTGGCCATGAAGTCCCCCGTCACCGACTTGAACATCAAGATCCCACGGTAGTCCGCGTACCAGCTGCTCGTCTCGGGCTCCATCGTGAGACGCCCCGCCTCCGTGCTCCCGATATCGAGCACCCGCAGCTGATCGTAGGGCCAAGCCTCGACCTGCCAGATGCGACTCCAGTCGCTCAGGCTCCCCGGGTCGTCGAACTCGTCGGAGAGAGAGGCGAGAGGGTCGCCGTCTCCATCGCCATCTCCGTCTCCGTC
>JAUIJR010000269.1 GCA_030431075.1 Polyangia bacterium
CGGCTCGATGTTCTTTTCGGGCGGCGAGACGGCGATCACCGCCTTCGGTGAGCGCAAGGCGGCCCAGCTCAAAGAAGCCGGCGGCAAAGAGGCCAAGGCCATCTCCTTGTGGGTCGACCGCCCGGTCTGGGTGCTCTCGACCATCTTGCTGGGCAACAACATCACCAACACTTTGCTCGGCGCGACGGCGACGGCCCTGGCCATCAATCGTCTGGGCGGGGGCGCGTGGGGCAGCTACGCGGTGCCGATCGCGGTGGCGGTGGTCACCGGCGTCTTGCTTATCTTCGGCGAGATCGTGCCCAAGGCCCTCGGACGCATCTACTCGCGTCAGATCGCGCTGCCCATCTTGCGCGTGCTGGACGTGCTGAGCACGCTGACCTACCCGGTGGTCTGGATGCTGACCTGGATCACCGAGACGGTGATCGGCAAGGCACTGCAAGACGAAAACGGCGGCGAAGCGCGGGTCACTTCGGACGAGTTGGGCTACCTGGTCAAGGTCGCCCAGCGCGAGGGGACGATTCGCGCGGACCAAGCCGAACTCCTGCAGGGGGTCTTTCGTTTCGAAGACCGGATCGTTCGCGACATCATGGTGCCGGCCGACCGCGTGACGGCGGTGGACCTCAACTGGACGGCCGACAAGATCCTCGAGACGGGTCGCAACTCGGGGCACAGTCGACTGCCGATCTACGAAGGCGACCTCGACACCATCCGCGGCATCTTGCACATCAAGCAGGTGGTGGGCATCCCGACCGGGGAGCTGACGCGCGACCAGATCATGGCGGTGATGCGCCCGCCCTTTTTCGTCAGCGAGAGCCTGCTGATTCACGACCTTCTGCGTCGCTTCAAAGAGCGCCGCGTGCACCTGGCCATCGTGGTCGACGACGCCGGCGACACGGTCGGTGTGGTCACCCTCGAAGATGTGCTCGAGCAGATCGTGGGCAAGATCTTCGACGAGACCGACTCGGCGCCCATCAACTTGCGCGAGCGCAGCGGCGGCGTGCACTACGTCGATGGCCAAGCCTCGATCGCGCGGGTCGAAGAGATGCTGGGCGTCGAGTTCGACGAGATCGACGGCGTCGCCTCCGTCGGCGACCTGCTCACGCGCATGGCCGGCACCATCCCCGTCGCCGGCTCCGTCGTCGTCTGGGAGAATGTCCGCTTCAAGGTCCTCGCCTCGGACCAGCGCCACATCTCCTACGCCTCGGTCGAGCTGGTCGAGGTCGAGGACGAAGACGACGACTGAGAGCTACTCGTCGGCGGGGGGCTCGGCGGACGGGGCTTCGCTCGCCGGCGCATCCCCGTCGCGTCGAAACACCAAGAAGTACTGGTGCTTCAAAAAATCTTCGCGGGCCGCCAGGGCGAAGCCGGCGCGGGCGAGCTCGGCTTCGACGTCGCCGGAGGCCACACGGTCCTCGGGAGCCGGGCAGCTGTCGACGCCCTCGCAGCTGGCGTCTTTGCGAAAGTCGACGACGACCAGCCAGCCGCCGGGGCGCAGCGAGTCGTGCACGCCGCGAAAGTAGACCTCTCGGTTCTCGACGTAGGGGTAGGTGTTCGACATGAACACGCCGTCGAGTGAGTTCACCGGGAGCAGGGGGTTTTCGTACAAGGCGAGCCGCGGCTCGATGTTCGGGGTCCCCCAGGACTCGCGCTGGTGCTCGATGAACTGCTTGAACTGTCCGTCGACGTCGACCGCGTAGACCAAGCCGGCCGGCACGCGACGCGCGATGCGGCGGGTGAAGTAGCCCGAGCCCGCGCCGATGTCCGCGATGTGCATGTCCTCGCGATCGATCGGCAAGGCCGCGACCACCGCGTCGGGCTGGGCCCACGCATCGCGCTCGGGAGACTCGAGGGTCTCGAGGTCGAATTCGGGCGGCTTGGCCTCCTCACCACGTGGAGGGCAGGCCGCCAGGGCGAAGACGCAAGCAAGTGGCACCCAGGGGCGCATCGTCGGCAGCTTAGGGCCGCTGCGCCGACGCGGCAAGGGTGCCTACCCCTGGGCCGGGTCGGCGGCTACACTGCCGCGGCCTTGGCTCGTGCCGAACCCATGGGCAGCGCCCCGCGCGGTGAAGCTGTTTTCGCGCCCGGATTGCCGGTGGAGGTCGATCACGACGGCTGGTGGCGTCGGGTCGGGCGCACCCTCGCGCAGATCTGCTTGTGGCCCGCGCGCAGCTTCGACGCCGTCGAAGAGCCGGTGCACCACGGTCCGGCCCTCGCGTTCATCGCCAGCTTGGTGATCCCCAGCTGGCTGATCGCGGTGACCGTCGGACTCATCGACTGGTACTCGCTGCCGGCCGACTCCGAGGCGCCGATCCGACAAACCGTGGCCACGGGCCTGGTCGGTTTGCAACTCGGCCAGGTCATGGCCGTGTGGTCGACCTTGATGACGCCGCTGCGGATCCCCGTGCTCTACTTTTTGGTCGGGCTCGGCGGCCACGTCATCATGGCGCTGACCGGCGGGGCCCGACGCAGCATCGGCGCGAGCATGCGCGCCCTCGGCTTCGCGCTGGCCCCGGTCTTTGCGGTCTTCGCCGCGCTCGAGCTGCTCTTGGCCGTGCGCATGCTGGACCCGGTCATCTGGCAGTGGACCTTCGTCAGCTGGACGGTCATCGGCTGGGGCTTGTCGGCCATCGCCTTGAGCCGCACCCACGGCTCGACGGTGATCCGCGGGCTCTTCGTCGTCTTGGTCCCGGTCGCCATCTTCGCGGCCTTCGCGTTTGCGGGGGCCAGCTTCGAGCTGGACTACCTTCCCTTTTTGGGCGCGCCGGAGCGCTCGCCCTACCTCCTCGATCTGCCGCCGCCGTGAGCCACTCCGACTCGACCCCAAGCACCGACTGGCCCGAGGGCTTCGCCGACCCGGCGGGCTTCGACGCGCCCTTCACCATCGCCCAGGCCGTGGCCTGGGGGGAGATGGACTCCCTCGGCCACGTGAACAACACCGTCTACCTGCGCTGGTTCGAGAACGTGCGCTTCGCCTACTTCGAGCGCATCGGCCTCAACGCGCTTCATCGCCAAGCCGGCCAAGGCCCGATCTTGGCGCGAACCACCTGCGACTTCCGTGCGCCGGTCACCTTCCCCGACGAGGTGCTGATCTCGACCGAGTGCACGCGATTGGGGACCAAGAGCTTCACCCTCTACAACCGCGTTTGGTCGACGACCCAAAAGGCCCTCGTGGCCGAAGGCGAGGCCATCATCGTGCTCATGCAGTACGGCGCCGACGCCGAGCCGCGCTCCATCGCCATCCCGCAGCTGATCCGGACGGCCATCGAGTCCCTGGACGCCAAGGTGCTGGGGCTGGCAGGCTGAGGGCGTGCGACGCGGGTTATTGGTGGCAGCGCTGCTGGGTGCCCTCGGCTGCGGGGGCCGTGTCCCGGCGTCGGATGATGAGGCGACGGCCGCGACGGAGTCGTCACCGAGCTCGGCGGAAGCCACCACGACCAGCGAGGGAGCCGAGGCCGAAGCTGAGAGTGAGGCCGAGAGCGAGGCCTCGGTGGGCAGCGACGCCGAGAGCAGCGAGTCAGGCGAAGTCTGCGTGCCCGGTGAGTCCGAGCCGTGCATCAGCCCCTCTGGCTGCTCACCGGCCGATCGCTTTTGCACCGAAGACGGCCAATGGGGCAGCTGCGACTGTATCTTCCTGCCCCAGCCCGCCGATTGCCAAGCCGATGAGCAATGCAGCTCCGGCTTTTGTTTCGACCTTGGCCTCCTCGGGAGTTACTGCGGTGAGTGCGTCGACGATGCCGATTGTCCCGACGGGACCTGTCAAACGCCCGGGGCACTCGGCGATCTCGTATCCACCTGCGCGGCGGGGGAGCTCGGTGATGGCTGTCAAACCAGCGGTTGCAAAGGAGCTACTGTGTGCGCAACTTACTTCGTCCCGGACCCCTCCCTCGTGTATCGGGCTTGCAGCGAGTGCCGGGTCGACGCGGACTGCGATCTCGGCACGGTGTGTGGCATCGCGCTGGATCCACTGAGCATGGCGGGCCATCGGCACTGCGTGCCGGTGGGGAGCGTAGCGCTCGATGGCGCGTGCGACGCGGGGAGCGCGAGCGGCGGGGATGTTTGCGCCTCGGGGATCTGCGGTGCGACGCCCGCCGGTACCGCGGTCTTCGGCTTTTGCTCCGAGTGCAGCGAAACGCAGCCGTGTCCCACGGGACTGAGCTGCACACCTGGTGTGGTCGACTTCATCGGCGAGGTCTACCGCGGTCGGCGCTGCGAGTAGGACAGCGTGCGATACTCCATGTCGTGCGCCGCTTCGTCCTTGGCCTGAGTCTTCTCGCCGCCTGCGGTGGCTCGCGTTCAGCTGACAGCGGCGAGGGTAGTGGGACGGCGGGCGAGAGCACGGCCTCGAGCGGCGCTTCCGGCTCGACGACGGGCGAAAGCAGCGCGAGCAGTAGCGAAGAGGCGGGCAGCGAGAGCACCGGCATGGACTGGTCCGAGGTGCCGTGCATGGAGCGGCCTGCCGAGTTCTGTGGCGAGCCGCTCTCGCCGGGGGGCGAGTACTCGAGCTACTGCGCGTGGACCGAGATGACACGGGTGCCGGGCGTGTTGATGCCGAGCTGCGAGTTCGGGGAGCTCGAGGGCGTGTGCCTGACCTACTCGCCCGCGTTGGACGGCTGCGCCGGGGCCCAGCCCTTCGATTGTCCCGATGGCTACACGGCCTTCGGGGTGCTCTTTCGCTTGGACGAGGTCGACCTGATCATGGACTTGACGGAGGCGTGCATGGTCCCGCACGAGGTCGAGAACTGCTTGGTCGGCAACCCGGACGCACCGGGTGCCTGCGCGTGCGGGTGTCAGTTCGTCGGCGGTGGCTGAGTCGCAGCGGGACGGGGGCGCGCCCACGAAAAAGGGCGGAGCTTTCGCTCCGCCCTGGTCTCAGGGGTTTTCGGGAACACCGTGAGAGACGGTCGTCGAGCGTCAGCTTCCGACGACCGCTTGGATCGCTTTGTCGAGCTCCGCGTAGTCGCTGGGGGCGACTTGGGAGTACTGCACCTGGTTGCGGCCGTCGGCGAACATGATCGTGCGCGACTCGCTGACTTGGTAGTGCTCCTCCCAGCGGGCGTTGGGCTTGTCGCCCTCGGCCGCGGGGATCACCACGGGGATGGAGATGTTGAGCTCGGTGCGAAGGGCCTTGGCCTTCTCTTGGAGCTCGGCCGCGCTCGCCAGCGGGGTGGCCAGCTTGCCGTCTTGGGCGTCGGCGATCACCGCGAAGGCTTTGACGTCCTTGTCGGCGTACTTCTTGGCGATCGCGTCGAGGTCTTGAAGGTCTTTGCGGAAGTCGGGGTCGTCGATGGTGCCGACGGCCATGATCTTGGGGCTGCCCCCGAAGCGGCAGACCTGGCAGTACTGCTCGCCGGAGTCACAGTTGAGGATGTCGAAGGCGACGAACTTGTCGCCCAGGGCAAGGCCCGAAGCGACGGCCTTGGCCTCGGCCTCGGCGGGCTCTTCGGCGTCGGCATCCGCGGCGGCGGCCACTTCGGCGGGCTTTTCAGCCTTGGCTTCGGCGGCGGCGGGCTTGGCCTCGTCGGCGGCGGCGGGCGCGTCGCCGCTGTCGCAAGCGGGGGCCAAAAGGAGGGCGGTCAACAACAGGGTGCTGGTGCGGTTCATGACGGAAGGGAACTCGGTTGGGGGGGGCGCCAAAGGCCGGACGGGTGCGGTCTAAGTCCGCATCGGGGGCCGCGCCACCCGTGGGGTCGAAAAAGTGCGCAGGGTCTGCGCACGAGCCCCTACGCAGGGCCCACCGGGAGGTTACGAGCGCGCGGGCGCCATCTGACAAAGGTGGACAGCCGCTCGGCGGGCAAAAGCCGAATTTGCGCGGCTAGCGCGCAGATTGAGGGCCAGTTGTGGGTATCATCCGGCCATGTCGGGGCTCCCCAGCACCAGTCGACGTCGCTTTTTGGGGGCCTCGGCCCTCGGATCGGCCCTGTGGATGGCGCCAGGACGCGTGCGAGCCGGGGGGGCTGGACCAGGCGGGCGGGCCAAAGTCGCGCCCGCGACGCCGCCGTCCAGCCAAGCGGGCGGCGAGACGACCTTGGGGGCCAGCCCCTTGTTGGCGCACGAGAAGCTCGCCGCACTCGCGGTCGAGGCCGCGGTCGAGGCGGGGGCCAGCTACGCCGACGCGCGCCTCGTCGCCATCGCGCGCGAAGACCTGCGCGTGCGTGACGATCACATCAGCGGCGTCTCGAGCTTCGAGGACCTGGGGATCGGTGTGCGCGTCATCGCCGAGGGCGCGTGGGCCTTTCGGGCGACGCCGCAGCTCGACGAGAAGTCCGTCCTTTCCGCGGCCAAGGCCGCCGTCGCCTCGGCCAAAGCCCATGCGAAGGCCCTGGCCGAGCCGGTCGCGCTCGCGCCGACCCAGGTGGTCAAAGGCGCCTGGGTGGCCCCGCACGGTGTCGACCCCTTCACCCTCTCGCCCGAGGAGAAAGCCGCGCCCTTGCTCGAGGCCTGTCGCAAGGTCTTGGGCGTCGCGGGGGTCGGGCACGCCTCGGCCTACGTCGACTTGGTGCGCGAAGAGAAGATCTTCGTCTCGAGCGAGGGCAGCCGCACGCATCAGCTCTTCTTTCGCGTGATGCCGGGGCTCACGGCCACGGCCATCGATCGCAAGCGAGGTCGCTTCGCTTCGCGCAACCACGAGTGCGCGCCGATGCTCGCCGGGTGGGAGTATGTCGAGGGCCTCGACTTGGCCGCCGATGCCCCCGCCGTCGCCACCGACGCGCTGCGCAAGCTCCACGCCGACCCGGTCGAACCCGGACGCCGCAAGGTCGTGCTGGCCCCGAGCAACTTGTGGCTGACGATCCACGAGAGCATCGGTCACCCGACCGAGCTCGATCGCGCCATGGGCCTCGAGGCGAACTACGCCGGCACGAGCTTCTTGAAGCCGAGCGACGCGGGCAGTTTGATGCTGGCCGACCCCCGGGTGAGCATCGTCGCCGATCGCACGCAAGCGGGCGGTCTGGCCACCACCGCCTGGGACGACGACGGTGAGGGGGCGCAGCGCTGGGACATCGTGCGCGAGGGCAAGTTCGTCGGCTGGCAGACCACGCGCGACCAAGCGGCGTGGATCGGCGACGCGCGCGGACACGCCTGCAGCTACGCCGACGCCTACAGCTCGGTCGCCTTTCAGCGCATGCCCAACATCTCCTTGCAGCCGGGGCCCGAGGGCTACGTCACCGAGGACCTGATCAACGCGACCGACGACGGCATCTTGATCACCGGCCGCGGCAGCTGGAGCATCGATCACCAGCGCTACAACTTTCAGTTCTCGGGGCAGATGTTCTGGGAGATCAAAAAGGGGCGCATCACCAAGCCCCTGCGCGACGTCGCCTACCAAGCGACGACCCCGGAGTTTTGGCGCAGCTGCGACATGCTCGGCGGCGCCTCGACCTATGAGCTCGGCGGCTCTTTCAGCGACGGCAAGGGCGAACCGGGGCAGCTCAACGCGGTGAGCCACGGCTGCGTCCCTGCGCGCTTCGAGGTGAACATCGTCAACACCGGGAAAGGCGAGGGCGCCTGAGCGCCGAGAGGTCCACATGCTGAGCGAACGACGCGCCACCAAGCTGCTCCTCGGAGCCCTGAAGCACAAAAAGGGC
>JAUIJR010000270.1 GCA_030431075.1 Polyangia bacterium
AGTTCTTGACCGAGCCGAACTTCGTGTCGACCTCGCACTTTTCGGCGATGGTTCGAAGCTCGGCCACCAAGGCCTCGTCGATGACCGGGGGCGTCTCCGCCTCTTCGGGCTTCGCCTCTCCCGATGCCGCCGGCGTGCCGCTCGCGGCGGTCGCCGCCGGCGCGCCGGCGGCCGGGCCGTCCGCTTCGTTCCCCTTGTCGCAAGACGTCAGCAAGGCAGCCGTCAGCGCGGCGACACCGAGCGTGCGAGAGAGGGTCGAGTTCGAGAGGGGCACGGGCAGCATGCGCCTCGAATAACACGCCGACCGCCGTGTGTGATGCGCATCCGGCCCCAGGATCGAGGCCTTTTCGCCCACCTGAGGGGCTTGCTCTACAAGTCCTGCTGATACTCCGCCACGTCCGGATACACGCTCTCGATGGCCGAGATGTCCGCGCCGTCGTCGCGGCAGTGCAGGATCTCTTCGAGCACCGAGGTGGTCGCGTAGTTCACGATCTCGCGCGAGATGTCGTCCGAGACGTAGGTGTCGGAGCAATCGAACAGTGCGCCCGCCGCCGAGGCCCCACAGATCCCGTATTCGTTGGCAATCTCGAGGATGTTCTGCCCGTCGGCGTTCTTCATCGAGCAGATGTCGGAGAAGGCCAGGTGTCCGCCGTTGGCAATGCCCACCAGGCGCTTCGCGGGGACGCTGTCTTCGTAGGCGGTGACCGTCGAGCTGTACGCGACCACCGCATCGGCGTCCGCACCCATGTGCAGCGAGGACTCGAGCGCGCTGCCGGCTTGGACGGCCGTGCCCGAGGCCATCGGGATCACCACGCGCACGCCGGCCTTGTTTTGGGCCTGGGCCGCTTGGCTGCCGCCCGCGCTGTGACCCGCCACGCCCACGCGCGTCGCGTCGATATGCCCCGACAAAAAGGCTAGGTCTCCGCTCGCGCCGGTCACCGCGGCGATCACCGCGTCCGTGTCGGCCGAGAGGTTTTGGGTGCCGCCATCGTCCGGGCACAACAGCGAGAGCAGGTGCGCGAGCTTGAGTCCGTTGTAGTCGGCGGCAGCCACGATGAAGCCACGGCTGGCCCAGTGGGTCATCTGGCTCAAGGACTGCGTGCGCCAAGCGGCCGTGCCGTGCACGAAGACCACCAGCGGATAGGGGCCGTGCGCGGCATCGATGGGGAGACCATCGACGCAGTCGCACTCCTGCCACGGGTTGTCCGCGTCGGGAATCACACCCTGTTGCGAGGGCGGAAGTTGGTCGCGGATGTCGTAGACCTTGGGGCTGCCGCCGACCTCGCTTCCGAGCTCCGCCGGGTACCAGACTTCGACGTTGAAGCCGTCGACTTGCGTGGTGGTGACGCCGACGGGCCACGGGCCGGGCGCGGCCGGATCCGTGGGGCGCTCGAGCAGGGTCGTTTGGTCGCAGCCCATCACCTCTCCGGGCTCGCCGGTCTCGCCGGTCTCGCCGGTCTCACCGGTCTCACCGGTCTCACCCGTCTCGCTTTCGCTCGTCGGGCTGCTTTCGCTGCTCGTGTCGTCGCCGGCATCGGCGCTGCCGCAGGCTGCGAGCGTGAGGAAAAACAGGGGGAGGGAGGCGAGAACGACGCGCTTTTTCATGACAAAACCCAGCTAGGCGTACGCTATCGAGCAAAGAGGCGATACCGCAACCGGCGCATAGGTGAGGCGGGGCGCCGACCCGCCGGGCGCAATTTTGCTATGCAGCGGCCCCTCCCGTGAGCACTTCGACCCCAGCCGCCGACGCGTCCCTCGAGTCCAAGGACCGCAAGTTTCGCCGTCAGGTCCAGCGGCGACGCACCTTCGCCATCATCTCCCACCCGGACGCCGGCAAGACCACCTTGACCGAGAAGCTCCTGCTTTTCGGTGGGGCGATCCAGATGGCCGGCACCGTGCGCGCCCGCAAGAGCTCGCGGCACGCCGTCTCCGACTGGATGGAGATGGAAAAAGAGCGCGGCATCTCCGTGACCACCTCGGTCATGAGCTTCGAGTACCCGATCCCGGGGGCCAAAGCCGACGCCGACCTCGCCGCCGTCAACTTGCTCGACACACCCGGCCACGCCGACTTCGGTGAGGACACCTACCGCGTGCTCACGGCCGTCGACGCCGCCTTGATGGTCATCGACGGCGCCAAGGGCGTCGAGTCGCGCACCGAGAAGCTGATCGAGATCTGTCGCATGCGCGACACCCCGGTCATCACCTTCGTCAACAAGTTCGACCGCGAGTGCCTCGCGCCCCTCGAGTTGCTCGACGAGATCGAAGCCAAGGTGGGCATGCCCTGTGTGCCGATGACCTGGCCGGTGGGCATGGGCAAAGCCTTCAAGGGCATCTACGACCTGCGCCGCAACGAGCTGCACCTGTTCAAGGCCGGCGCCGACGAAGACGAGGCCTGGGCGCCCGGCATCGCCTTGTCGGGCGTCGACGACCCCAAGCTCGACGAGCTGGTGGGCAGCTTGGCCGAAGACCTGCGCAACGACGTCGAGTTGATCGAGGGCGCCGCGCCGGATCTCGATCTCGAGGCCTTTCGGGCCGGCAAGCAGACCCCGCTTCACTTCGGCAGCGCCATGAACAACTTCGGCGTGCGTGAGCTGCTGAACAACTTCGTCGAGTTCGCGCCCGCGCCCATCGCCCGCGTGGCCGCCAGCGGCGACTCGGCCCTGCGTCCGCCGCAGCCGGGCGAGGCCGTCGAGACCCGCACGGTCTCGGCCTTCGAGCCCAACTTCACCGGCTTCGTGTTCAAGATCCAAGCGAACATGGATCCCAAGCACCGCGACCGCATGGCCTTTTTGCGGATCTGTTCGGGGCGCTTCGATCGCGGCATGAAGGCCACCCACCCGCGCTTGGGTCGGGACATCAACCTCGGCAATGCGATGTGCTTTTTGGCGAGCTCGCGTGAGATCGTTGAAGAGGCCTTCCCCGGGGACATCATCGGCATCCCCAACCACGGCACCTTGAAGATCGGCGACACCCTGACCGCGGGCGAGCCCCTGCGCTACGTCGGCATCCCGAGCTTTGCGCCGGAGATCTTTCGCCGCGTCATCCTCAAGACGCCGCTCAAGGCCAAGCAGCTCGGCAAGGGTCTGGTGCAGCTCTCCGAAGAGGGCGCCATCCAGGTCTTCAAGCCACTGCTCGGCGCCAACTGGATCGTCGGCGTGGTTGGCCAGCTCCAGCTCGAGGTGATGAAGCATCGCCTCAAGACCGAGTACTCGGTCGAGGCCGACTACGAGGCGGTGGAGTTCACGACGGCGCGCTGGGTGACCCCGGACCGCGCAGGTCGCACAAAGGTCCAAGTCGAGAAGATGATGGCCGAGTTCCGCCGCAAGTGTGAGGCCAACCTCTACACCGACGGCCACGAGGATCTCGTCTACCTGGCGCCAAACCGCTGGAACCTCGAAAAGACCGCGGAACGCTTCGAAGGCGTCATTTTCGAGGCCACGCGCGAGCACACCTGAGGGCCGCGAAGCGCCGGAATTTGGCGCTATACTCGCGGCGTCGATGAGTTCCCACCAGAACCGCAACCCGGGCGCCTTCGTGGGCGCAGCGAATTTCCCGGGCTCGGACAAGTGGGCGGTGCCCGCCGAGGGCACCTTGTTCGATGGTGCCTACCGGATCGGCCGCACGATCGGCGTCGGTGGTCAGGGCATGGTGGTCGAGGCGGTGGACGAAGGCCTCGATCGCAAGGTCGCCATCAAGTTCATCCGACCGGACCTGCTCGACGACGCCTCGGTGCGCCGACGCTTTTTTCGTGAAGCGCGGGCGATGGCCCGCATCGACCACCCCAACGTGGTCAAGATCCACGCGATGCGCGAGTGGGAGCAGGCGCCCTACTTCGTCATGGAGCACATCCAGGGGCCGAACCTCTTCGACTACGTGACCCAGCGCGGCGGACCGCCCCTGGCCATGGACGAGGTCATCGGCTTGATGGAGCAGCTGTGCCGCGGCGTGCAGGCCATCCACGACGCGGGCGCGCTGCATCACGATCTCAAGTCGACCAACGTGCTGATCGGGCCCGCCTTCCGCGTGGCGGTGACCGACTTCGGGCTCACGCGCTTCATGCCGACGCGCCAAGAGCAGCACTACCCGGGCGGCACGGTGGGCTACGTCGCCCCCGAGTATCTGCGCCGCGAGACGGTGCCGCCAGAGATGGCGCCGCGTGCCGACGTCTACTCCCTCGGCTGCCTCTTGTACGACCTCATCGTGGGCCGTCCGCCCTTTTACGCGCGCGACGAAAAAGAGGTCATTCACATGCAGCTCAACATGGACCCGGTGCCGATCACCGAGTACCGCCCGGAGCTGCGCAAGGTCTTCGACGAGCCGGTGCTCCACGCCCTGGCCCGGGACATGTACAAGCGCACCGAGAGCCCCGCCCAGCTGCGTGACGAACTGCTCGGGGCGCGACGCGACGCGAAGTTCCCGACGGCGATGCAGCAGCGGATCGTGGTGGTCGACGACGACCCCACGGTGCACGTCTTTTACCGACGCATCTTGGACGAGGCGCTGCCGAAGTCGGAGGTCGAGGCCTTCACCGATCCCGCGCACGCCTTGGCCCACATCAAAAAGCAGCCCCCGGATCTGGTGCTCACGGATCTGCGCATGCCGAAGATCGACGGATTCGAGCTCACGGCTGCGATCAAGCGCGACCCTCGAACGCGGCACACGCAGGTGATCATCTGTACCGGAGAGGGCGGCGCCGTCGACTGGCGGCGTTTGCAACAGCTGGGCGCCGCCGGATTCTTGGTCAAGCCGGTGGAGCCCGAGTCGCTGACCGCGCTCGTCCGCAAGGTCCTCCCCTCGACCTGAGGCCCCGCGATCCGAGGCGCGCCCTCGGCCGGTGCCCGGCCCGACCCCGCGACTGGCCAAGCATGGGCCGGCGGTGCTAGATCTTCCCCATGCTCGAGTTGAGGCGGATCGTCGTCATCGGCGCCTTTGGGGTCGGGGCGGCGTGCGGGCTCCGGACGGATCCGGGCGGCGGCACGGGCATCGCCCCCGCCTGCATGGACAACGACACCGACGGCACCCCTCGCCTCGGCAGCTGCGCAAACCCCTTCCCGGTCGCCTACCAAAACGGCGAGACCTTCGAAGGCAACATCGAAGGCTGCTCCGAGGGCCAAAGCTGGTGCGGCGGCTCGGGAGGCGAGGACTACTACCTCTACAAGCCTCACCGTGGCGACGTGAAGATCACCTTCACGCCCGTGGCCGGAGGCGTCGAACCGATCTTGCGCGTGGTGCGAGTCCCCGCCGACACCTCGCCGTGCGGCAACGGGATCCCCGAAGAGGATACCCACGTCTGCACGGCGATCACCAACGACGATCCGAGCTGGAACTTCTACGCCGGCGGTGTCGAGTGGGACTACTACATCGTCGTGGACTCGAACGGTGGCGGCACCGGCCCCTACGAGATGACCCTGAACTACGGGATCGAGGCGCTGGGCAACGAGTGCCAAGCGAAGATTCCCGTCCAAGAAGAGGTCGTCCGCCTGGGCCGCGGTGGTAGCTACGAATGGGAGACGGACCTCGCGGGCTCGACCCAAGGCCGCCTCGACGGCAAGTGTGGCGGACCCGGGACCGAAGACCTGTTCATCGTGCGGATGATCGAGGGCGGCACCTTGCACGTCGGTGTGCAGTCGCTCGATGGCGGCATGGCCCCCGTCGTCGGCATCGTCCGCGGCCCCGGCTGCGCCGGCGAGTCCGGAATCCGCTGTGAAGCCGGCACCCCCGGCGGCTACGTCGAGACCGAGATCAGCTCGAGCGCCGCCACCACCCGCTTCGTCGTCGTCGACCAAACGGGCATCACCGGCGGCCGCTACCTGATGACGGCGTGGATGGATTGAAGACCCCGCGGCCCTGGCATCTGGCCGCGGCGGCGCTGGTGTTTGCGCCCTTCCCCGCGTGGGTCTTGCCGGGCAAGACCCACGAGGCGGCTGAGCTCTCGCCGGGGATCGACATTCCCGACCTCACATTTTGGTACAGCGGCGAGCATCTGCTTTCGATCTTCGAGGCCCTCGGCCCCGAAGGGCGCGCGCGCTACATCCACGACCACCTCGTGTTCGATGTGCTGTGGCCGCTGGCCTACACCTACGTCTTCTTCGCCATCTTGGGCAACTTGTGGCGCGCGCTCGGGTGGCATCGCGGCGCATGGCGCAACGCCTGGCTGTGGCTCGCGCTGACCCCCTTCGCCCTCGACATGGTCGAGAACCTCAGCGGCGTGGCCGTGGCCAGCGCGTGGCCGGATCCGAGTCCCACCTTGGCCTCGATCTCGGCCAGCTTCACCACCATCAAGTGGTGCTCGGTCGGCGGCGTGATGCTGGTGATCCTCGGTGCGACCGGTCTGTGGCTGGCGCGACGCCGAGCGCCGGCGAAGCCCTAGCTCGCGGCCGTGAGCGCCAACGCGCCGGAGGCCTGCAGCTCGGCCGCGCTCGGCGAGTCCGCCCGCACTGCGTGCTAGCGTCGATGCAAGGGAATCCCGCCCATGCCGAACTTCGCTGCCCTTCGCGCGCCCCTCCTGTTCGCCTGCCTCTTCGGCGCTCCCGCGTGCACGGGCGATGACCCCGGCGGTGCCGAGGAGGATGGGTCGAGTTCGAGCGAGAGCGAAGCGAGCGCGAGCGCGGGGAGTGAAGCGTCCACGACCGGCGATGGCGACGGCGACGGTGACGGTGACGGTGACGGTGACGGTGACGGTGACGGTGATGGTGACGGTGACGGTGATGGCGATCCCTGCGTCATTGCGCCCTGCGTCATCGTCGACAGCTTTCCCTTCCACCACGAGGCGGACACGAGCAGCGCGGCGCTTCAGAACTTCGACAGCTACGGCTGCGACCCGAGCATTCCCGAAGAAGGTCGAGAGCTCGTCTACCAAGTCGAGCTCTCCGAGCCGGGCAGCTTGGTAGTGATGGTCCAAGACGACGCGAGCACCGACATCGATCTACATCTGCTCGACGCTCCCGACCCCGGCGCCTGCATGGACCGCGGGCACTGGGGCGTGAGTCGCAAGCTCGCCCCCGGTACCTACTTCGTGCTGGCCGACAGCTACTCCGACGGGATGGGGATGGCGAGCGAGGGGCCCTACCAGATCGACTTTCGCTTCTTGCCCGACGCGGGCCCCTGCGCCTTGTCGGGTGAGGCCATCGCACGGATCGGGACCAGCGAGCTGCTCCAGATGCCCGCGACCGGGCCCGTCGTGCTCGAGGCGCACCTGGTGACCGAAGAGGACTGGCAGGTCATGGGCGCGTGGCCGACGAGCATCACGGATCAGATTCCCGAGCACTACGGCCGGTCCCAAAGTGCGAGCGGCTACGCGATGGATCGCATGGAGCCCTGGGCGCCTTGTTGTGAGCCCTCGAACGAGTTCGGCCAAGGCAGTAACGTCCGACCGCCGGCTGCCGCCGAGGCCTGGTACGTGAACATGCGCTGGTCGGGCGCGAGCACGCCCGCTCGAGGTCAGCGCTACTTGGCCTACGACGGACGTACGGGTGAGGCCGTCGTCGTGGCCGCGGGCTACGAGAACGGCCCCGGCGACCTCTCACGGATCGGCGGGGCGGCCGAAGAGGTGCACGACTACCTCGGCACCGGCCACCTCGAC
>JAUIJR010000271.1 GCA_030431075.1 Polyangia bacterium
ACTTGCCGCGTGGTCCCTTGAATTTGGGTTTGGGCGCGTTCGGCGCTAGAACATGAGGGCTGCGCGCCCGTTCGTGGGCGCCCCCAGGGGAAGCACCATGAAGTTCCACAGCATCTTCACCATCGTTGCCTGCGCCGGTCTCGTGTCGCTAGGTGGTTGCAAAAAGAAGGGTCAGCAGACCACGAACGCCGAGTTCGCGGAGATGTACGACCAGCACAACTACGACGACATGCTCACGACCGAGGAGTACGAGACGCACGAGAACCAAGGCGACGCCATCTCCCCGCGCGAGCTCGAGCTGATCCAGCAGACCATCGAGGAGTATCGCGGCGACTTCGAGCACTGCTTGGAGGTGGAGATGGAGACCCTCGAAAACCGCTGGGTCGCCGGCCACTTCTCGGTGGAGTTCCGCATCAACACCAGCGGGCAGGTCGACCAGGTCAAGGTCATCGAGAACGAGGTGATGGAGCGCCGCACCCAGGACAAAGAGGGGAACTACGTGTCGGAGGGCGGCGCACCGCCGCGCACGGCCGACGGTTTCGCCGGCTGCGTCGAGGGCAAGCTCGCCGATTGGGAGTTCGATCCGCCGCCCGAGACGGACTACGTCCACACCTACAACGGCCAGGTCGGCGAGGCCTGGTAGCGGGCGGCGAAGGCCGTCATCACCGCCGCCGTCTCTGGCGGATCCGGCGGGCGCTTCGAGCGCAACACGAGGGGGCCCACGGGGCCCCTTCGGCGTGTAAGCTCGTGCGGTTCGAGACAGCCGCGCCGTGTTCGATTTTCAGCCCAACGAGACCCAAGAGATGATCCGCGAGACCGCGAAGCAGTTCGCTTCGCGCGTGCTCGAGCCCCGTGCCGCGGCCTTGGACCGCGACGGCGGCTTCCCCAGCGAGAGCCTGACCGAGGCGGCCGAGCTCGGCTTGCTCGGCATCAACGTCAGCGAGGAGTACGGGGGCGTCCAAGCCGGCGCCGTGGCCTACAGCCTGGCGGTCACCGAGCTCGCCCGGGCCTGCGCCGCGACCACCGTGGCCCTTTGTGTGTCGAACATGGTGGCCGAGGTGGTCGAGCATTTCGGCACCAGCGAGCAGCGCAGCGAGCACGTCGAGAAGCTGACCTCGGGCGAGTACGTCGTCGGCGGCTTCGCCCTGAGCGAGGCTGGGGCCGGCAGTGATCCGCGGGGCATGAAGACCCGCGCGCAAAAGACCGACAAGGGCTGGGTGCTCAACGGCTCCAAGCTTTGGATCACCTCGGGCACGCACGCGGGACTCTTCGTGGTCTGGGCGCGCACGGGCGGGACCGAAGAACGCCCCGGCATCTCGGCCTTCTTGGTGCGTGGCGACACCCCCGGCCTCATCCGCGGCAAGCCAGAGCACAAGATGGGGCAGCACGGCAGCACGACGACCGCGCTGGACTTCGAAGACTGCGAGATTCCCGAAGAGGCGCTGCTCAGCGAGCTCGACCGCGGCTTCCCGATCGCGATGATGGCCCTCGACGGCGGTCGCATCGGCATCGGCTCGCTGGCCTTGGGCGTGGCCTCGGCGGCCGCCGACTACGCGGCCAAGTACTCGACCGAGCGCCAACAATTCGGCCGCCCCATCTCGGCCTTTCAGGCCATCCAGTGGATGGTCGCCAACAACCACACCGAGCTCGACGCGGCCCGCCTCATGGTGCTGCGCGCCGCCTGGCTCAAGGACCAAAAACAGCCCTTCAGCCGCGAGGCGAGCATGGCCAAGCTCTTCGCCTCGGAGCGGGGCTTTGGCGTGTGCAACCGCGCCTTGCAGATCCTCGGCGGCTACGGCTACACGCAAGAGTTCCCGGTCGAGCGCTACTTGCGAGACATCCGCGTGACCTCGATCTACGAGGGGACCTCGGAGATTCAGCGCGTGGTGATCAGCCGCGACATCGCCCGTCGCTTCGCCGAGGCCGGCTAGTCGAGACGATGGCCCGCCACCACCCGCTGACGCGCTTGATGCTCCTCGATCCGGGCCGGGTCGAGCGACGCCTCGAGGCCTTCGCGGCGCGCGGCATTCTCGAGCGGGTCCCCAACAGCTGGCAGGTAACGCTGGGCGCGATGCGGATGTGGCATCGCATGCTCTTTCGGCCCGAGAGCATCGGGAACTGCGACAACCCGGTGCGCGACAGCTGGCGGGCCCGTCTGCTGCACAATCGGGCGCTGCGGATCCCCGCGCTCTTTCACGCCCGGGCCATCGCCCCGTGGGACTTGTCCGGGCTGTTCAGTTCGCACGAGCGGGTAGGGCGGCACCTGCTGGCCGCGCACCACGAGCAAAACCAGTTCGCCTACGACCTCGCGCTGCTCGCCGACGATCCCGGCTCCCTCGAGCGGATCCGCGAGGCGGCGCAGGCGGTCATCGACGGCAGCCATCCGCGCGCGAATTGGCTGCGCGACCTGGCCGTGTTCGAGGGCTATCACGAGGACCTGGTGGCCGCCTTGGACGACGCGCTCGCCGGTGAGCTCCGCTTGTCGCCGGCCGAGCAGAAGGACCCGGACATCTCCTTTTTGGCCTTCATGCGCTGGTGCGCGACCCAGCCCGCGACGCCCGGCGCGACCCGCCGCGCATGGATGGAGGGGCGCTACACCTGGGCCGATGGCCTGCGGCGCCCGAGCCCCGCGGCCGCAGCCGAACGCTTCGCCAGCTTGGACCGCGCGGGCCTCACCCGTGCGCTGCGCGAGGGCCACCGCGTCGACCCGGCGATCCTCGACGACTCCGAGTGGCGCGGGGTGAGCCTCGGTTTGCCCGAGCTGGCCGACAAGCTGGCGTGGAAGACCTTCGTGAAGGTCTTCGCGCGCGCGCCCTCGGGGCAGTTGCGCGGCTGGAACCTGCGTCTCGAACAAGACGGCCTCGACGCCCCGCCGCGCCCCCGCACCCGTCGCAACGGCGAGCTTTTCACCTTCGGCCACTTCGAGGTGGTGCCGGCCCATGGCCGCCGCCCCCTGATCGTCGACGAAGAGCACCTGCTGCTCGACTACGGCCGCGGTGGCAACCCCCGACTCGACCCGATCGGCCGCTTGCGCGATCCCATCGTCGCCCCCGATCCAAAAAACCCCGACCTCCTGCTCGGCTGGTCCTACCTCGAGCTCGGCCAGCGCCGCGTCTCGACCCCGAGCTTTTTCACCCTCGAGCGCCTCGGCCCGCGCACCCACGACGCCAAGCCGCCCCGCGCGGCCTGAGGCGAGGGGAGGGCTTCGCTCGTCCGGGCGTCCCTACCCCCAACGTGGCCACTCCAGGCCGCTTTCGCTGCGCCCCATGGTCAGGCCGCATGTGATGATCTAAGGTCGAGGGCCACTGTGAGCCCGCCTCCATCAGACCCCGTCGCCATTCGGATCCGCGACATCGCCAAGGGCGGCGCGGGGGTAGGGCACGCCGAAAGCGGCGACGACGAGCGCACTTGGTTCGTCGAGGGGGCCTTGCCCGGTGAGCTGATCGAGGCGATCGCCTTCAAGACCAAGCGAAAGTTCGTGCGGGCCGAGGCCGGCGAGGTCCGCGAGCCGTCGCCCCATCGCGTCGAGGCGCCCTGTGTCTACGCGCAGGCCTGCGGTGGCTGCGACTGGCAGCACGTCGACCCCGAGGCCCAAGCGCGGCTCAAGGCGGACATCGTCGCCGGTCAGCTGCGCAAGCTCGACTTCGAGATGCTCGAGCCCGTGCCGAGCCCAGCCGTGCTCGGCTACCGGCGTCGCGCCCGAATGCACTACGAGCAGCGACCGGGGGGCGGCTTGCACCTGGGCTTTCATCGGCGACAAAGCCGGGAAATCGAGGACATCGAGCGCTGCGTCGTGCTCGAGCCCGTGCTCGACGCGGCCTTGCAGCGGCTGCGCGAGCGCCCCGAGCTGCTCGCCCCCGTCGGCGAGGTCCATGCGCTGAGCGACGGCAAGCGCGTGGTCTTGGGCCTACCGCGGGTCAAGCCCAACAAGGCCCGGGTTGCCGGCTTCGAGGCCATGATCGGCGAGGCCGAGGACGCGGGCTTGGTGGGGGTCGTCATGCGGGGCAATCGCAAGCGGGCCACCGTCGGTATCGGCGAGCTCGACATCGACGGCGCGCGCGGGGCCGACCCGCTGCGCGTGGGGCCCTTCGCCTTCGCCCAGGCCCAGATGGCCCAAAACCTCGCCTTGGTGGCCGAGGTCGAAGTCCGGGCCCAGCCCCGCGAGCGCACCGTGCTCGAACTCTACGCGGGGGCGGGCAACTTCACGCGGCGCTTGGCCCGGGGGGCGCATCGTCTCGACGCCGTCGACGACAGCCGCGAGGGCATCAACGCGCTGCGCCGGCTCGTGGGCAAGGCCGCCTGGCCCGTGCACGCCAAGGCGGCCAACGTCGACAAGTTCTTGCCGGGCCTGGTCGAAGCCGAGTCGCGCTACGACGTGGTGGTGCTCGACCCGCCGCGCGGCGGCGTGGGCATCGAAGGCGCACAGCGCATCGCCAAGCTCGCGCGGGCGCGGATCGTCTACGTCTCGTGCGACCCGGCCACCTTGGCGCGGGACTTGGCGGCCATGCTCGAGACCAACCCCAAGCTGCGCCTTCGCGGCGTGCGGGTCTTCGACATGATGCCCATGACCAGCGAGTGCGAGACCGTCGCTTGGCTCGAGGTCGAGGGAAGCGAGGGCAAGTGAGCAGCGCCAAAGACCCGGCCGCCGTGTTCGCGCAGATCGAGGCTGGGCAGCTCGCCGAGGTCTACTTGTTGTGGGGCGAAGACGCGGCCGTGATCGCCTCGCTGCAACAAGCCCTGCGCACGGCGCTTTTCGGCGAGGGCAAGCCCGGCGCGGGTCTCGAGGCCTTCAACCACGAGCGCTTCGACGCGCCCTACACCAAGGCCGTGGCCGAAGTGCTGACCGCCTGCGCGCAGATGCCCATGGGCAGCCCGCGACGTCTGGTCGAGCTCTCGGCCCCCGAGGACTTTCACAAGCACGTGCAAAGCGAGTCCACGCGCGACAAGGCCCTCGAGGCCCTGGTGGCCTACTTCGACGCGCCCAATCCGACCTGCACCTTGGTCATCACCTCGACCGGGCTCAAGGGCACCTCCAAGCTCATCAAGGCGGCCAAGAAGGCGGGTGGGGTGGTCGAGCTCAAGTGCGGCGCCCTGAGCGAGGAGGCCGCCGTCAGCGTGCTGCACAACGAGGCGCGGGCCCGGGGCTGGCGACTCGAGGGCGCGGCGGCGCAGGCTCTGGTCGCACGGATCGGCAGCGGGCGCGCCGAGTTGGTCGCGGGCCTCGAGCGCGCGGGGGCCCACGCCGAGGGCGGACAGATCACGCGGGCCGACGTCGAGTCGGTGGCCGTCGACACCCGCGAGGCCGACATCTTCGCCTTGACCGACGCGATCGGCCGACGCGATCACCGTCGCGCGCTGGCCTTGCTATCGACCATGTTCCGCTACGGCGAGCGCGACCCGGGCCAGGCCATGCGCATCTTCTCGATGCTGGTGTGGCAGATGCGGCGCTTGTGCGTGGCCAAGTTCGCCGACGATCCCCAAGGCGCGCTGGGCATCAAGCCCTTCGCGGTGCGCAAGCTCCAAGAACAAGCCCGCGGCTTCGACCCCGCGACCCTGGAGTCGGCCTACCTTTCGCTGGCCCGCATGGACCTCGCGCTCAAAGGCGGCTCGCGCTTGGCCTACTTGTCGCCCTACATGGTGCTGCAGCGCTGGGTGCTCGAGACCTGCGGGGCGATGCCGCAGGTGGCGGCTGCGTACGACTAGGGGCTGGGTCGAGGGCCGGCCTTCGGCGCAGCACCGCGAAACTCGGGGCCCCAAACGCGAAGCGCCCGCCGGTGAGGGCGGGCGCGACTGGCGTAAAAAGTAAAGCTGGGCTCAGCCGAGCTTGTTGACCGCGACGGTCAGGCGAGAGACGTAGCGCGAAGCGGTGTTGCGGTGGATGACGCCCTTGCTGGCGGCCTTGTCGATGGCCTGCAGGGCGGTCGGGAGCCACTTCTTGGCGGCATCGGCGTCGTCCGAGGCCAAGGCGGCGCGGACGCGCTTGATGTAGGTGCGCATGCTCGACAGGTGCAGCAGGTTGCGCTGACGTCGCTTGATGCGTTGACGGTTCCGTTTTTCGGCTTGCTTGTGGTTGGCCACGAATAAATCTCTCGGTTGAACGCCAGTCCCCGGCTTGGGGGCGCTGTTTGTGGCCCGTCCGGAAAGCCTTGTCAAGCGGGGGCGAAGCGGCCACGCTCCGCCCGGATGCGCCGCTTCTCACGCGCCGAAGGCCCCCGTCAAACCAACGGCCCCGCGCCTGCGCGCGCCCGAGCAGCGCTTTTTGCGCTCGACCGTCGACCCTCGGCCATTGCCTGGGGGCTTCTGGGCGCCACGCTGAGCGCCTGCGTGTTCACCCCGCCGCCACCCCTGCCCGAAGAGCTCGAGGCGGCCCAGGGCGGCAGCAAGGTCGTCAACAAGGGTCCCGAAGGGGCGACGGGCGCCGAGGGGGCGGTCGCCGCCGGCGAAGGTGGCTCTGAAGGCGCCGGGACAGGCGAGGGATCTGGCGAAGGGGCGGGCACCGGCACGGCCGCCGCGAACACGGCCGCCGCCCGCGAGGCCGTCCTGGCCGCCAACAAAGAGGCGGGCGATCCCATCGACGGATTCTTCACCCTCGAGCAAGCCCTCGAAGGGGTCGAAGGCGAGGGCACTTTGGTCGCGGAGATCGTGACGCCCCGAGGGGTGATCACCTGCGAGCTCTACGAAGAGGTGGCACCCCTGACGGTGGCCAACTTCGCCGGCCTGGCCCGCGGCGTGCGTCCCTTCTTGGACCCCAACACCGACACCTGGGTGACGCGCCCCTACTACGACGCGACGACCTTCCACCGCGTGATCCCGGGCTTCATGATCCAAGGCGGCGACCCCACCGGCACCCGCTCGGGCAACCCGGGCTACGTCATCCCCGACGAGCTCGACCCCGCCTACATCCACGACACCGCCGGCATCTTGAGCATGGCCAACCGCGGCGCCAACACGGGCGGCAGCCAGTTCTTCTTGACCCTGGGCCCCACGCCCAACCTCGACGGCAAACACACCGTCTTCGGCCGCTGCGACGAAAGCAGCATCCGCATCGCCGACGACATCTCCATCGCCCCCCGCGACAGCGCCGACAAACCCGTCGAAGACGAAGTCGTCGAGACCATCCGCATCGTCCGCCGCGGCTTCGACCCCGAGCGCTGAGCGAGCGGGCGAGCGGGCGAGCGGGCGAGCTGGCCCCGAGCGCGCGGCCCAGCGGACCGAAAGCCGGAAGCGCGACGCTCGCCGTCCTGCGCTTCCGCGTTTCGGTCCGCGCCACGGACCGAAACGGCGAGGGGCAGCGTGCGGTGGGGCCGTTCGGTCCGCGAGAGGGACCGAAAACCGGAAGCGCGACGGTCGCCTGCCTGCGCTTCCGCGTTTCGGTCCGCGCCACGGACCGAAACGGCGAAGGGCAGCGCGCGGTGGGGCCGTTCGGTCCGCGAGAGGGACCGAAAGCCGGAAGCGCGACGGTCGCCGGTCCGCCGTCGGGCGTTTCGGTCCGCCTTCGGCGCCTCATTGCCAGCGGGCGGCGTTGAGGAGGCGGCG
>JAUIJR010000272.1 GCA_030431075.1 Polyangia bacterium
GGAGTTCTCGAGGTTGTGCTGGATGCGCTCGGCGGCGGGCTCGATGCCCGAGGCGCAAAAGCGTTCGAAGTTGTCGCAGGCGTCGCCCAAGATCCGCAGCGAGTGCAGGGTGTTGTGGATCATCAGGGGCTTGAAGACGTTGAGCTCGAAGTTGCCCGACATCCCGCCGACGCTCATGGCGACGTCGTTGCCGATCACCTGGGCGCAGACCATGGTCAGCGCCTCGCACTGCGTGGGGTTGACCTTGCCGGGCATGATCGAAGAGCCGGGCTCGTTTTCGGGGATGGTGATCTCACCGATGCCGCAGCGGGGGCCCGAGGCCAGCCAGCGCACGTCGTTGGCGATCTTCATCAGCGAGCAGGCGAGTCGCTTGAGTGCGCCGTGCAGCTCGACCAAGCCGTCGTGGGCCGCCAGGGCCTCGAACTTGTTGGGCGCGGTGACGAAGGGCAAGCCAGTGAGTTCGGCGATGACCTCGGCGCTGCGCTCGGCGTAGTCGGGGTGCGTGTTCAATCCCGTGCCCACGGCCGTGCCGCCCAAGGCGAGCTCGTAGACGTGGGGCAGGGCGTTGTTCACGGCGACGAGGCCGTGGTCGAGCTGCGCCACCCAGCCCGAAATCTCTTGGCCCAAGGTGATGGGGGTCGCGTCTTGCAGGTGGGTGCGGCCGGTCTTGACCACGTCGGCGAAGGCCTTGGCCTTGGCGTCGAGGGTGTCGCGCAGCTGCTTCACGCGCGGGACCAGGTGGTGCACCGTTTGCTCGGCCGCCGCGATGTGCATGGCCGTGGGGAAGGTGTCGTTCGAGGACTGGCCGCGGTTGACGTGGTCGTTGGGGTGGACGGGCTCTTTGCTGCCGACCGTGCCGCCCGCGATCTCGATCGCCCGGTTGGCGATGACCTCGTTGGTGTTCATGTTGGTCTGCGTGCCGGAGCCCGTCTGCCACACGAAGAGGGGGAAGTGGCCGTCCAGCTTGCCTTCGATCACCTCGTCGGCGGCCTTGACGATGAGCTCGACCTTGTCGGCGGGGAGCTGATCGAGCTTGCCGTTGGTGGTCGCGGCCGCCTTTTTGAGGATGCCGAGGGCGCGGATCATCGCGCGCGGAAAGTGGTCGGTGCCGATCGAGAAGTGATGCAGGGAACGCTCGGTCTGGGCGCCCCAGTAGCGGTCGGCGGGGACCTCGATCTCGCCCATGGAGTCGGTTTCGGTGCGCGTCGGGCCTCGTTGCTCGGTCATGGCGGCGGGACGGTAGCACAAGCCCTGCACGCGGGAAGTGGCGCGAAAGTGGCGGTCTCGGGGCCCTCCCGGGCGGATCTCGGGGCCCCGTCGCTGGTAGGCTCGGGACCGTGGCGCGCGCCCGACCGCGAAGCACTCGACTGCTCCAGCTGCGTCGCGTCTTGAGCGACTTTTGGGTGCGGCTGTTCTTGTCGGCCTGCATCATCACGAGCCTTTTGCCCTTCGACTGGGTGGGGGTGCTCGACGCGCCCTTTTTGCTGCTCTTCGCGCTCGAGTTCGGGGCGCGCTGCGTGCTCGTCTTTCGCGGCTACTGGGACGAAGACGACAACAGCTGGACCGAGTACCAAGACGACCGCTTTCGCTGGCCACCGCCCGGGCGCACGCTGGCTTTGTTTCTCGACCTGATCGCCTTGCTGAGTTTTTTGCCGATCCCCATCGGCGACGGACAGACCCGCTGGCTGCGCGTCTTTCGACTCTCGCGGATGTTGCTGCTGGTCGGCTACTGGGCGCCTTTGGTGCGCGACTTGTGGACCGTGCTCGTCAAGCGTGAGCGCGCGCGCCAGGTCGTCTTGATGGGGGGGATCGTCGCTGGCTTGAGCTTCGCGGGGACGGTCGTGCTCGACAACATCGCCGACGGTTCCGCGCCGATCGACTTCAACGGCGACGGGATGATCAGCGACGCCGACAGCGGCTTTTTCGTCGAGCTGTGGTGGGCCTTTCGCCAGATTCAAGACCCGGGGAACATGGTGCAGTCCCCGAACTCGACCATCGCGGTGGTGGTGAGCGTGGTGCTCACCATCGCCGGCTTGATGCTGGTGAGCTTTTTGATCGGCTTGGGGACCGATGTCGTGCGCGAGCTGCTCGAGCTCAGTCGCCTGCGGCCGCCCGGCTTCACGGGGCACTCCGTGCTCGTGAACGTGACGATGTCGACGCGCTTTTTGCTGCACGAGCTGCTCTCGCATCACCGCAAGCTCTTGCCCGACGGGCCCGTCTCGATCGGCTGGGTGCGCGAGCTGATCGCCAACGCGCGTACGCGACTACGGGGGCCGCGTTACGTCGTGGTGGGCAAGGCCGTCGAGGCGCCGGATTTCTTGCGACACGACGAGCTCAGCCGCGTGCTCTACCGCGAGGGGAGCCAGGACCCCGGAGAGTTTGCCCGGCGCGCCGACGTGCACCACGCGCAACGCGTCGTCTACCTCGCCGACCATGCCTCGCCGGATCCCGACGCGGACACCATCCACGGCATCTTGACCCTGGTCGAGTCGATGCGACTCGAGGCGCGCGAGCGCTGGCGCGACTCGGACCGGGTGCGCTTGTTGATCGCGGAGATCCTCGACGAGTCGAACGTCGCGGCGGCCCGCGCTGCGATCTCGGCCGCCGGCCGCCACACCCGCAGCTTCATCGTGCCGACCGAGCGTCTGATCGCCTTGTTCGTCGCCTGCGTGGCGCGTCGTCCGGCCGTGGGTCGTCTGCTCGAAGAGCTCCTCACCAGCCAAGGGCACGAGATCTACACCTGCTTTTTCGACCTCTCGGGCTTGGGGTACAGCCCCGGGCGCACGCCCGAGCTGCCCGCCGAGGGGCACGCCGCCTTGGCCCAGCTGCGCGAGTTGGCGCGACGCGATGGGGCCGATGGAGGCGTGCTGCCGATCGGCTTGTTGGTCTCTCCCGACGGCGACGACGAGGCCATCGAGCTTTGCTTGAACCCGCAGCCCGGCGAGCTCGGAGCCGAAGTTCGGGTGCGGGGCTTCGTGGCCGTGGCCCCCAACTTCGGGGTCGTGCGCGACTTTTGCGAGGGCTTGTACCAGCCGCCGCGCAGTCGCGGCCGGACGGCGCCGGTCTACGAGGGGAGTGCGCCGCGTTTTGTCGAGGACGCACCGCCGCGGCTCGAGAAGGTCCTCATCGGTGGCTTTCGCTCGGCCACGGTGGGGCTCGTCGAGTCTCTGCTCACCGACAACCCGGGCCTCGAGATGCTGATCTTGGTGCCGACCCAAGCCGAGGCCGCCGGTGTCTTCGACGACTTCGACGCCCACAACCGCCTGCAGCTCTCGGGCTTGATGAAAGGCGAGCACGCCAGCTTTCCCCGGCGCGAAGACGGCGGGCTGGGTTGCGTGGGCGAAGGCGAAGACGACGGCCAAACGCGGATCCGGGTGGCCGTGGGCGATCAGAGCTCGTCGCGCCGCCTCATGTCTTTGCCCCACGGCTTTGGAAGCTTGGGCGAGGTGGACGCGGTGATCTTGGTCTCGGGGGCCGGGCAGGGGGCCGACGCGCACACCACCAAGACGCTGATGAAGATCGAGGCCCTGCTCACCGCCAACTCGCGGGTGCAACGGGTGGTCGCCGAGGTGCGCGACGCCGATCTCGCCTCGCGCTTGCGACGGCACTACCGTGAGCTCGGTCGGGGCGACGTGGTCGTCTACTCGATCCAAGAGCTGCGCTCCTACTTCATGTTTCAGTCCGTGGTCGTGCCCGGCTTCGACTTGGTCTACCAAGAACTGCTCGGCAGCCGAGGCCACTCTCTGCACCGCCTCGAGCTCGAGGCCCCCGAGGGCGCGGCCTTGGAAGGGCGGGTGCCCTTTTCCGAGCTGGACGCGTGGCTGGACCCGCAACGCGATGGGGTGATCGTCGGCTGTGAATTCGGCGAGCCCGGCGGCGCCACCGAGCTCGTGACGGGTGGCGGCGGAAGCAGCGGCGACGGCCAGGTCGAGCTCTCGCGCCTGCGCGCGGTGTGGACGGTGGCCCCCGAGACGCGCAGCCGCCCAAGCTAGGCTCGCTCGAGCTAGCTGCCGCCGAAGAGCGCTTCGTCGCGCTCGGGCCAAGGGTGACCCGGGTTGCCGGGGATGTCGTAGCCCTCGGGGTCGCGCACGAAGTTTTCGAGCTCGCCGTAGGCCCGCTCCGTGTTGCCGCTGGCCCGCAGGGGCACCCGGCGTCCGCCTTGCAGCGTCTCGATGACCTCGTGCGGTCCGGGGCGCAGGTCGACCAGGGCCCCTTTGCGCTTGGGGTTGAGCAGCTGCTCTTCGTTGCCGATCGGATCTGCGACGGTCTTCGCCTTGAGGGTCCACACCAACAAGCTGGTGGGGTCGCGGCCGGGAAAGGCGTCGGCGAGCAGGTCCTTCATGCCGAAGTGGGTCTTGCCGATGTCGTCTTGGTTGACGGGGCCGGCCATCATGCAGATGCCCGCGAGTAGATCGCAGCTCTCGGGCAGGTCGACGACGCCCATCAGCTCGGCGTACAGGCCGCTGCGGGCCGAGGCGGCGCCGACGGCCCGGACGGCCGCGGGCCAGGGGATGCCGGCCTTGCGCACCTCGGCTTGGGAGAGGCCCGCGACGTAGATCCGCTGGCCGGCCAAGGCGAAGGCCTTGCGACCGCGCGCCGCGTTGCGAGAAAAGGCGCGCCCCGTCGGCAGGTCCACCCACTTGGGCAAGCCGGCCACCACGCGATCGGTGATCTGGCCGAGCTTGTCTCGGATCCCGCGCAGTCGCTCTTTGCCGCCGGGGCTCAGCACGTCGATGCGCTCGAGCAAGAGCAGGGCTTTGGCCTGCTCGCGGTCGAGTCCGGTCCAGCGCGCAAAGGCGTTGTAGACCGCGCGACCGGCCTGCACCGTGAACTGCTCGGGCAGGTCCATGTCCTGCCGCTCTTGGTAGGGCGGGGGCGCCTTTTTTTCTTGGTTCACGCCCGGCTGGATGCGCTCGGAGCGAAAGCTCATCAGGTTCGCGCCCAGCTTTCGCCAGGTCTCGCGCGGCATGTCGATGCGTGACTCGGGGCGGGCCGTGCCGACTTGCGCGACCATCGCGATGCGCCAGCCCTCACGACGCTCGGCCGGTGTCAGCCCGATCTGCGCTTCGAGCTTGCGCAGGGCCGGGGCGCGCTTGCGCCCGGCGTCTTCCAAGAAGGGATCGACCAAGATCTGTGCGCGACGGCGGCCCTCGCTGGCGACCACGACGGCACGCTCGAGGGTGTCGGCCAAGATTCCGAGGTGCAGCTGCTGCAAGTAGCCGATGGTGGGGATGTCGACGGCGCCGAAGAAGCGCTTGCGAAGGGCGCGCAGCGGCACGCTGCCCAAGCTGGCCACGGCGCGGTGACCGACGAAGGTCAGCAGCAAGGTGAAGGGCGTGCGGTAGGGCCGCGACAAGATCACGTGGGTGTAGGCGGCGCCGTCGAGCGGGCGTTCGCCGGAGCGAGGATCTGGGCCCGCGAGCTCACGCAGCAGGGGCATGATCTTGGCGGAGTCTTCGCGGCCCAGCGTCACCTGTCGGTGTCCACGGTAGTTGGTGGACTGGCGCGCGATGAGCAGGCCCAAGCTGCACTCCTCGAAAAACTCGCCTTCGCTCGGGACTTCGGGGCTGCCAAAGGCGCGCGGCGGCGCCAAGCTCAGCAGCTCGAGGGCGCGACGCCCTTCGCTCTCGCTCAGCGGCACGCGGGTGCGGTAGCCGACGGGTGAGCTGCTCTCGAGCGCGTTGGGCAGGGTGTAGCGCGAGGGCTTCTCCCCCGAGGCGGGAAAGCGGGCGCTCCGCGAACGGATCTGTTCGGCGGGTGGCGGCTCGACCTTGATCAGGTCGAGGGTCTTGCTCTCGGGCAGGGCGCCTTCGTCCGGCATGGCGCAGACGCTAGACGATGGGCGCGCGCCCTCCAAGTCTCCGGCCGCGATTGCGGTGCTTCTGCGCGGCCGATGCCGGCGCCGCGCAGGCGACTACGCACCGCGCAAAAGCATGTCGACGTCGTCACGCGCAGGTGGCATATGCTGCGTCCATGTCGAGCTCCGAAGCGGTGGAGGTCGAGATCACGCTGCCTCCGGACGTGGTCGCCGACCCCTCGCGACTGCGCGCCAGCGCGGCCAAGCAAGCCGGCCTTCGCAGCGAAGACATCCAGGCGGTCGAGTGGAAACGGCGTTCGATCGACGCGCGTCGCGGGCGTGTGCGGATCGTGTGTCGCCTGCGCTTGCACCGAGAGCCCTGGTCGCCGGGTCAGGCGCCGCAGCCCCGGGCGCTGCCGCACTTGGCGGGCCCGCCGCGCGTGGCCATCGTCGGGGCCGGGCCCGCGGGCCTTTTTGCCGCTTGGGCCTTGGCCGCGGCCGGGGTCCCCTGTGCCGTCTACGAGCGGGGGCGTCGGGTCCGCGAGCGCCGGCACGACTTGGCTTCGCTCACCCAGCGCGGCGAGCTCGACCCCGACTCGAACTACTGCTTCGGCGAAGGCGGGGCGGGGACCTTCTCGGACGGCAAGCTCTACACCCGCGCCCAAAAGCGCGGGGACACCCGCGAAGTCCTCGAAGCCCTCGTCGCCTACGGTGCGCCCGAGAAGATCCTCGTCGAGTCGCGGCCGCACATCGGGACCAACCGCCTGCCCAAGGTGATCACCCAGATGCGCGAGCACCTGGTGGCCGCCGGGGTGAGCTTTCATTTCGACACCCGTGTGGAGGACCTGCGGGTCGAAGGTGGGCGCGTGCGCAAGCTGGTCTTGGCCGACCAAAGCGAGGTCGACTGCGAGGCCGTGATCTTGGCGACGGGGCACTCGGCACGCGACGTCCTGCGCTTCGTTCACGCGGCGGGCGCCCGCCTCGAGGCCAAGGCCTTCGCCATGGGCGTGCGCATCGAACATCGTCAGGCCTTCGTCGACGACATGCAGTACGGGCGCTGGGCCGGGCATCCGCAGCTGGGCTCGGCGAGCTATCGCCTGGTCGAGCAAGTCGACGGGCGCGGCGTCTTTTCTTTTTGCATGTGCCCCGGCGGCTTCATCGTTCCCGCCGCCACCGAGGCCGGAGGCCAGGTGGTCAATGGCTGGAGCCCCTCGTCGCGGCGCGGGCGCTTCGCCAACAGCGGCTTCGTCGTCGAGGTCGGGCCCGACACCTTGAAGTCCGCCGGCCACGACCCCGCTGGGGTCTTCGCCGGCCTCGACTACCAGCGCGCCCTCGAAGCGCGGGCCTACGCGGCGGGCGGCGGTGACTTCGTCGCTCCGGCCCAATGCATCGGCGACTGGTTGGAGGGACGTTCGAGCCGCACGCTGCCGCCTTGCTCCTACCCACGCGGGCTGAAGTCGGTGGAGCTCGACGAAGTGCTGCGCGAGCTCGCGGCGCCGCTCAAAGTTGCCCTCGAGCGCTTTGGCCGACGCATGCCGGGCTTCGCCGGGCCCGAGGCGGTGGCCGTGGGCGTCGAGAGTCGGACGAGTTGCCCCGTCCGGATCATGCGCGAGCGAAACACGCTCCAAGCCGAGGGACTCGCGGGCTTGTATCCCACCGGCGAAGGGGCGGGCTACGCAGGCGGCATCATGTCGGCCGCGATCGACGGCATTCGCGTGGCGCGGGCGTGCGCGGCCAGC
>JAUIJR010000273.1 GCA_030431075.1 Polyangia bacterium
TCTCTTTTTCCTTGCGGGCACGCTCGCGCTCTTTTTCCTTACGGGCGCGCTCCTTCTCTTTTTCCTTGCGGGCCCGCTCCTTCTCTTTTTCTTTGCGAGCGCGCTCCTTCTCTTTTTCCTTGGCCTTGCGCTCGCGCTCTTTTTCCTTCTCTTTGCGGGCGCGCTCGCGCTCTTTCTCTTTTTCTTTGCGGGCGCGCTCGCGCTCCTTGGCCTTGGCGGCGCGCTCGCGCTCGCGCTCTTCACGGCGCTTCTTGGCGGCGAGCTCGCGCTCCTTTTTGGCCGCGAGGCGCGCCGCTTCCTTCTCGGCGCGGATCCGCTGGCGCTCCTCTTCCTTGCGCTTGCGCTCGGCCTCGCGCTCTTGGCGACGGCGTTCGCGCTCTTCTTCGCGCTTGCGACGCTCCTCTTCGCGTCGGGCCAGGGCCTCTTCGCGGGCGCGCTCGGCCGCGAGACGGCGCTCTTCGGCCGCCTTGCGCTTGGCCTCTTCCTCGGCGCGGAGCTTGCGCTCGCGCTCCTCGGCGATCTCCTCGGGGGAGGGGCCCATTTCGATGCGCAGCAAATTGTCGAGTTCGGTGGCCTCGACGAGCTCGCCCGAGAGCTCCTCGTCGGTGGTTCCGCGCGCGTGCACCAAGATGCGCTTCACGTCGTCGCGGAAGGTGAGCTCGGCTTTGCCGTCACCCATGATCTCCGTCACGAAACCGACGCCGAAGCTGGGGTGAACGACGAGCTGCTGGGTCTGCAGGCGCGTCTTCGGGCTGTACCGTACGCAGTTTTGGCGGTCATTCTTGGTGATCGCCGCCATCCAGCCGAGCTTTTCGATCTTGCGACGACGGTCGGTGGCGACCGGCTGCTCGGGCTCCTCGGGCTCGGGGCCCCGGGGCTTTTTGAAGGCGTGGAGGTCGCCGCAGACGGTGCACTGCACCTTGCGGATCTCCTCTCCATAGCTTTCCAAGATGATGTGCGAGGTGTCCGCACGACACTTCTGACAATATCCGTCCACCTCTGCTCCGTTGTTGGAGCTTCCCCCGCCGCCAAAGTGGCTTTCGAAGATCTGGTCCATCAAGAACTCCGCGCAAAGCGCCTATTTGGGCCCTAACACAGCGAGATCATGCAAAACAAGCCAATCTGCGCCGAAAGCCGCCTGCACGGGCGAGCAGGAGGACCACGGCCGGGAGGCTCGTTTTGGAGCTAAGTTCTCGAAATGATTGAGCTTCGTTGGAAAGCGGCTAGGATCTTGGCCCCGCGAAAAAGTGCAGGGGGGTACGTCGATCTCACCTTCCAGCGGGGCTGGCCGGCTCAGGCTCGGGCTCGAGGTCGTCGAGTTGCAGGTCCTCGTACTCGAACATCTCGGCCTCCGAAGTGAACTCTTCGAGCCCCATCGAGGTGATCAATTTCCGCACCTCGGCCGCGGTCAGCTTCGACTCCTCGGCCAGGCCACCGAGCTCGCGGCAAACCACGCGAAACGCGCGCCCATGCTCACCAGCTTGGGCCGCGATGATGTTGCCGTTCAAGGAGAGCAGCTGGAGCCGACGCGCGAGGTCGTCGATGAACTTGATGATGGCCTCCATCGAGTCGGCGCGTTGGGTCATCGCCTCGCGCTCGCGCTGGAAGGTGGCGCGGGTCGTCGCCGCGATGTTGTCGAAAAAGGCCTGCTCGTCTTGGAAGGCCTCGATCATCCCGATGGGGGCGGCGTCGGGGTCGTTGCCAGGGGTGAGCGGGCGAACGACGACGATGTAGGAGCGGCCGCTGTAGTCGACGCGGGTTTGCAGGGCGTCGCGGCGGCGCAAGACGGCGTCGATCAGCGCGGGTTCGGCGAAATCACCCACCGGCGGCGCCGTACCGGCGTCGAGCACGGAGGCGGTGGCGATGCGCTTGTTGCCCAGGTAGAGGCAAAAGCCCATGCCCGTCGAGTCGGCGAGGGCGGGCAGGAGGTCGCGGTCGCGGTTGAGCACGCGCTCCCCGGCGATGAGCTCGTCGTCCGCTCGAACGAGGCCACCTTCGGCCTTGACCAGCCGCAAGAAGAGGTCGGTGGCCGCGAGCGCGCGGTCGAAGGCCTTGCGCGTGACGACCTCGCCGATGGCGTCGAAGACTCGCTCTTGCCCGGTGCTGCGTTGCACGCTCGGAGTGTACCGCGTGGTGGCCGGCCTCGGGGCGGGCCGCTCGCACGCCGGCCCAAAGGGGGCTCACGCGGGCCGCGAGCTGTGGTAGGCAAGCCGGCCATGAGCGCGCCCAGCGACTCGAATTCGGCGCCCCGCGTCCGCATTGCTCCCAGCCCCACCGGCGACCCGCACGTCGGCACGGCCTACATGGGCCTGTTCAACTACGCCTTCGCGCGGCGCCACGGCGGCAAGTTCATCTTGCGCATCGAGGACACGGACCAAGCCCGCAGCACGCCCGGATCCGAGCAGGCCATCTTCGAGGCCCTGCGCTGGTTGGGCATCGAGTGGGACGAGGGGCCAGACGTCGGCGGTCCTTTCGGTCCCTACCGGCAGTCGGAGCGCTTGCCGACCTACGCGCTCGAGGTCGAGCGCTTGTTGCAGTCGGGTCACGCCTACCGCTGCTTTTGCACCCGCGAGCGACTCGCCGAGCTGCGCAAGCAACAAGTCGAGGCCAAGGGGAAGTTCGGCTACGACGGCCACTGCCGCAGCCTCGATCCCGAGACGGCGAAGGCCCGGGCTGAGGCCGGCGAGGCCTGCGTGGTGCGACTGCGCGTCCCCGACGAAGGCGAGACCCTTTTTGTCGACGGTCTACGCGGCACCATTCGCTTCGCCAACGCGGAGATCGACGACCAGGTCTTGATGAAGTCGGACGGCTTCCCGACCTATCACCTCGCCAACGTCGTCGACGACCACCGGATGGGCATCACGCACGTCATTCGCGGCGAGGAGTGGATCACCAGCACCCCCAAGCACGTGCTGCTCTACCAAGCCTTCGGCTGGAAGATGCCCGAGTTCTTCCACCTCGGCCTGCTGCGCAATCCCGACGGCACCAAGCTCTCCAAGCGCAAGAACCCGGTCTCGGTCTTCTACTACCGGGAGATGGGCTACCTGCCTGAGACCTTCGTGAACTTCATGGGGACCCTGGGCTTTTCGATGGGCGACGACGTCGAGCGCTTCACCTTGGCCGAGATGGTCGAGGCCTTCGAGTGGGAGAAGGTGCACCCCGGCGGCCCCGTCTTCGATCCGGTCAAGCTCGCGGCCTTCAACGCCGACGACATCCGCGACCTCGACGACGAAGAACTCTACCGTCGCTTGCTCGAGCGCGTGCTCCCGCGCGAGCGCTTGATGCCGATGGTGCGTCAGACCAAAGAGCGCATCAAACGGCTCGACGACTTCGTGCCCTACGTCGCCTGCTTCTTCGGCGGCGAGGTCGACTACCGGGCCGACTGGCCCAAGGCCCAAAAGAAGGTCAAAAAGCGCGCGCGCAAAGAGGTCGTCGATGCGCTCAAGGGCTGGCTCGACGAGATCGAGCGAGACCCGCGGGCCCGAGCCTTCGACGCCGAGGGGCTCGAGGCCTTCTCCCGGGACTACTGCGAGGCCAGCGGCTTCAAGGCGGGGGAGCTGTTCACTTTGCTGCGCTTGGCCTCCACCGGACGCATGGCGACACCGCCGCTCTTCGACACCCTGGAGATCGTGGGCAAAGATCGCATGCGCGAGCGATTGCGCGGTTTCATCGCCTTCGTGGCCGGCCAGCCGGACTGGGCGGCAGCGGACAAAAAGTGATGTGAGCCGCGATCCGGGATTTGCGACGTTCAACCCCTGTTTCTGCAGGTGGGGACTACGGTAACCGCTTCGGGCTTCCCGCCGGACGGGCTTGCGCTCCCACGATCAGAGGCGGTCCCCTGGTTGGACAATAGGAAGAACTTCGACTTCCGGGATCAGCGACTCACGTCACCTCCGATGGTAGCATCGAGGGGACGTCGCGCCCGTCGCAACGCCACCGCTCACGTGGACTTTTTTTTCATCGCCAGCCGCACATTTCGCCGTCGGGTCGCCTCGGGTGACGGCCGCGATTTGGTCGCGAGCTGAGCCGAGTCGTGGACAGGATCGGGGCACGGGAGATCTTCTCCTCGCGCTAGGATGGCGGGCACGGTGAGTCGAGAGTCCCAGCCAAGCGCGCGCCGGCGCGCTTCTTTTTGGACACCCCCGCGCTTCGAGAACCCGGTCGACAACGAGCGCGCGCGGCTCTTGCACTGGATCTTGAGCTGGCTGCTGGTCGTCTATCTGATCTTCGGCTCGCTGATGCCGCTCTTCGCGGAGGACAAGCTCCCCGCGCTGGCGATGGAGCTCGTCATCTTGGCCGTGATCGTCGCCGGCTTGCGCCTCTTGCGGCGCAACGTCTCGCTGGCGGGGGCGGCGATCAGCTTGGCCTCGTGGACCTTGCAGACCTGGACCGTCTACCTCAACGGCTTTTCCGGGGCGACCATGGGCGGCTACATCATCGTCGTCGTCGTCACCGGGCTGTTCTGGGACGGCCGTCGCGCGGCGTGGATGGCCGTGCTCAGCTGCGCCTCGGTGTTGGCCTTTGGCTGGGCCGACGCGCACGGCTGGATGCCCGAACGTCCGCCGCGTTCCTCGATGGTCGTGGCGGCCGAAATATCGATCCAGATCCTCGTCATCTTGGTGCTCTTGGGCGCGGGCCTTCGCTTCTTGCGCTCGGCGCAAGACCGCGTGCGACGTGAGGCGCGCCGCCACGCGCGACTCATCGCGCGCTCGCCCGACGGGGTGTTCGAGGTCGACGCCAAAGGCTGCATCGTCTCTTTCAACCCGGCGGCCGAGCGCTTGGCCGGACTCGCGGCCGCGGACGTGCTCGGGCGGCGATGGTGGGAGCTGGGGATGGTCGGCGAGGCGGACGCTCGACGCGGGCAAGAGGCCTTGGCGCGGGTGTTCGCCAAAGGTGGAGACACGCCTTTCGAGGTCGAGGTCATCCACGCCCAAGGAGACCTCATCCCCGTCGAGATCTACCCGCGGCGCATCGTACGGGCGGACGGCAGCATCGGGCTCATGGCGACTTGCCGGGACCTTCGCGCGCGCCGTCGGGTCGAGCGAGAGCGGGCCGAGCTCGAAGCGATGCTGCAACGCAGTCGGCACCTCGAGTCGGTGGGGCGCCTGGCCGGCGGTGTGGCCCACGACTTCAACAACCTGCTGACGGTGGTGCGCTCGAATACCCAGCTCTTGTTGGACGGACCCGAGCCGGGGCCCCACTGGCGAGAGGATGTCGAACAGATCGAAGGCGCGGCCAAGCGCGCGTCGGCGCTGACCCAGCAGCTCTTGGCCTTCGCGCGCCGCGAGACCCTCGAGACGAGCGAGGTCGACATCAACGAGCCGCTCGAGTCGATGCGGGAGCTCCTCGAGCGTTTGTGCGGCACCTCGGTGAAGCTCGTCTTCGACTTGGACCCCGAACTCCCGCGCGCGCAGCTCGACCGCACCCGCTTCGAGCAAGTGGTCTTGAACTTGGCCACCAACGCCCGCGATGCCATGCCCGAGGGGGGAACACTGCGGATCCGCAGCGCGCCTTTCGAGGTCGACCGCAAAAATCGCAGCGAGGCGAGGGGCATGCCGCCCGGGCGCTACGTGTGGCTGCGTGTGGAAGACGACGGCGTCGGCATGGACGAGGACACCCAAGCGCACGTCTTCGAACCCTTCTTTACGACCCGACGCGAGCACGGGGGCACCGGCTTGGGTCTGGCGACGGTGCACGGCATCGTGGCCCAAAGCTCCGGCTACGTGTTTTTGGAGTCGCGTCCCGAAGAGGGGACGGCCTTCGACATCTTCTTTCCCGTGGTGGGGCAAGGCGCGGCCGCATCTACGCCGGCGGCCGCCCAGTCCGGCGAGGGGCGGGCCTCGATCCTCTTGGTCGAGGACGAACCGGTGGCGGGGCAGATCACCCAGCGGGTGCTCGAGGAGGCCGGCTACGAGGTGGCCTGGGCCTGCGACCTCGGCGAGGCCCGGGCCATCTGGGACCAGAACCCAGAGGCGGTCGACCTGGTCTTGTGCGATGTGGTCTTGCCCGACGGTCTGGGGCCGCAGCTCGTGCGGCAGTTGCGACGAGAACGCGAAGACCTGCGCGTCGTGTACATCTCGGGTTTCGACGACGCCGCCATCGGCCGCTCCTTGGACTCGGAAGGGTCTGGCTTGGCGCTGCTGCGCAAGCCGGTCTCCATCCAGTCTTTGCTCGGCCAGGTCCGCGACGCGCTGAACGCCGAGTTGGGCGAGACCGGGCGCATCGACACGCGACAGGGCGACTGAGCGGGACTCACCCCCCGGCGCACGAAAAAGGCCCCGCCGAAGCGGGGCCTTCGAGAGGCTCGAGAGCGCTCGGCCTCAGCCGCCTTGGCAGAAGAACTCGACCGTGGCGGTGCCGTTGGTCGTGAGGTCGTCGCAGGCGGTCCCGCACAGCTCGATGTTCATGTAGGGCGGTTGGTTCTCGACGTAGACCCATCCGTCCTCGGTGCCGCAGTCGGTGACCTTCGGGACGTTGGCGCCGCCGATCTGCACGACGGTCTCGTCCGGGAAGGGCGGGCTGGCCACCAAGGGGATCGTGCAGCTCTTGAGGCCATCGATGATCGTCTGCAGGTCGTTTTGGAGCTCCGTGGCGTCGGAGGCGTTGTAGAACTTCTCGCTGCCGGCCCGGGCGGTGCCGCCGACCGTGGCGAGGTTGTTCAACTGCACGTAGGGGTTGATGCTGTCGGGCGCGCCGTCGAGCTGGTTGTTGGAGCTCGTGGCGTTCTCGATGTCGATGCCGACGACGAAGGTCCGGATGCCGTCGTTGGTGTTGGCGGCCGAGACGACCCCCGACAAGTTGGCGTCGTAGGTGTTGAGCACCTCCTGCATGCCGCCGTTGGTCGGGGGCTCCATGATGCCGAGGTCGCAGTTGGCGGCGCCGTCCGTGATCAGGATGACGAAACGCTCGCGGCTCGGGTCTTGGCTGTCGAGGTGGTCATAGGCCATCTCGACCCCGCGCCGCGCGGGGGTGCCGCCCAGTGCATCGACGGCTCCACTGGCGGTGCTGGCCGCCGGCATCAAGCCTAGAATGTTGGCCCGGTTCGAAAGGGCGATGGGCTCGTCGACCAACACGCCCGGCGAGGGCATGAGGCAGTCCGTGGGCTGCCACTGCGCGGTCGCACCCGGGATCGGGTAGAGCTGGGCACCGAAGTAGACCTCGTCTTGGAAGCTGGTGAGGACCGAGTCGGTCACCTGATACAAGCTCGCCCAACGCGAGATGTCGGCGGTTCCGCCGTTGTTGTCGTGATCCCAAAGGGTGTCGAACATCGAGCCCGACTTGTCCATGACGAGCACGATGAAGGGCTCGATCGGACGCGCCTCGAAGGGATCGCTGAAGCAGGCCTGCTGTTCGATGCAGCTGGTGACCTGACCTTGAGCCAGGCAGTTCCAGCTGCCCGGCAAGCTGCCGCAGTTCTCGGTGTCGGACCAGATCAGGCAGTTGTCGGCCGTGCCATCGGTGACGCAAGTCTGGCGAACATCCATGTCGCAGCGCTGCTCGCCGGCGCTCGAACACTCGCTG